>CAIOHJ010000359.1 GCA_903858085.1 uncultured Chloroflexota bacterium | reverse complement strand
TCTCCTGCTCTCCAAAACACATGCTGCGTTCGTGCCCTTTGCCGAAGGCAGCGATGACGTCGCCCGGCTGTGCCATGTCGACCGCGCGCTGAATCGCTGCGAAGCGGTCAGGAATGATCTGGCAGCAGCTCTGGCTGGCGCTGCTGAGCAGCCCGCGCTCGATCTCACGACAGATCTCTGCCAGATCTTCGGTGCGTGGGTCCTCGGCGGTAATCAGCGTGTAATCTGCCAGTCGTCCACTGATTTCTCCCATCAGAAAACGTTTGGCGCGGTCGCGCAGCCCGGCGGCTCCAAAGACGGCGATCAGCCGTCCCCCTGCCTGCCTGTCGACAAGGGTGCGCAGCGTGGTCAGTGCCCGCTCCAAGCTGATTGGCGTGTGGGCAAAGTCGACCAGCGCCAAAAAAGGCTGGCCGGCATCCATGCGCTGCATTCGTCCGAGCACCGGCGCCAGCGTTGCCACCCCTTGCTGGATCGCAGAGGGGGAGACTCCCAACGCCAGCGCTGCGGTGGCGGCCGCGGCCACGTTGTACACGTTGAACTCGCCGATCAGCGGGGACTCAATTGCAATTTTTCCTTCCCACCCGTTCAGTACAAAATGGGTGGCTTCTGGCTGGCAGCGCACATCGCTGACGGTGACATCCAGCCCAACACCTGGTGTCCGGCCGCTCAGCCCGTAGCAAAATACGGGCAGCTGCTGCCCGTGGCGTGCCATCTCTTCGTCGAGGAGAGCGCGCAAGGCGGTGTAGCTGCCCGGGTCATCGGCGTTGAGCACTGCGGCGCGCGGCACGCCAGGCTTGGGAGGAGAGGCAAAAAGTGCCCGAAAGAGCAGGGCCTTGGCTGCAACATAGGCCTCGCGGGTGCCGTGATAGTCCAAATGTTCGTGGGTAATGTTGGTCACCACCGCAAGATCAAAGTCCACGGCGGCGACCCGTTGCTGATGAAGTCCATGGCTTGTGCTTTCGATCACCGCATAGCGGCAGCCAGCTGCCACCATCTCCTGCAAAAAGCGTTGTACTTCTGGGGCATCCGGGGTTGTGACGTGCAGCCCTGTCTCGCTGGCGGTGCCGCGCACCTTGGCCCCGACAGTGGTGACCACGCCGACGGTGCCGGCGGGGTCGGTGGAGGTCTGAGTGGCCGCCCGCAAAATGGACTCCAGAATGCTCGACGTTGTCGTCTTGCCATCGGTGCCTGTGACCCCAACCACCGCCAGCTGCCGGGAGGGAAAGGCGTGCAGGGCTGCGCTGGCCAGCGCCAGCGCATACCGGCTGTCGGAAACCTGCAGATAGATAAACGTGGCTGGCTGCACATCGGCGACCTGCTGCAACCTTGACCAGTCATATTCTCCCACCACAGCCACCGCTCCTTGCGCAACAGCTGCAGCCACATAACGGTGCCCATCATGCTGTGCGCCTACGGTCGCCACAAACAGCGCACCTGCGCTGACCTGACGGCTGTCTGCACAGACTGCCACCACTGCAGCCTGAAGCGACGCGTCCGGCCCTGGGTAGAGGCGGCTGTGTGGCAGGAGTTCAACCAGACTTTGTAGGGTCAACATTGTTTTCCTCAAATATCGCGTGGCCCGCGCAGGATCGCCACTCCCGCTGCCAGGAGAAGCGCGCCAAACAGGCCGATCGTCCCCAGCAAAACGACAGGCAGCCGTCTGCTGAGCTCAGCAGCCAGATCGAGTGCGCTCCAAGGGGGGGGCGCGTTCTCGGGGAGTCCTGTCGGTGCGGCAGGGGGGGCGTTCTCGGGGAGCCCTGTCGGTGCGGCGGGGGGTGTGTTTTCGGGGAGCCCTGTCGGTGTGGCAGGGGGTGTGTTTTCGGGGAGCCCTGTCGGTGTGGCAGGGGGTGTGTTTTCGGGGAGTTCTGTCGGTGTGGTGGAGGGCTGAAGCAGATTGGAGGGGGCTGGGGGTGTGCTGTCTGCTGTTTCTGTAGGATTGTTGCGTCGGGCCTGTTCCAGGGCATCGGCGGCTCGCTCCCCGGCACCGCGGAGGCCGGTGCGGGGTTCGGGGCTCTCCAACGTGCTCTCGGCAACCGTTTCTGGAAGGGGTGGGAGGAGCTCTGTCGGGCTTGCTGTGGCTGTTGCAGCGGGTGTAGCTGTCGGTTGCAGGCCGATGCGGACGGGGGTTGGCGTCAGTGTGGGGGGGCGCGTGGCTGTCGGGGGCGGGGTTGCTGTTGCTGTCGGGGTTGCGGTTGGGGTCTCAGTGGGAGTTGGCGTCAAGGTGGGGGTTGCTGTGGCGGTTGGGGTTGGTGTGTCGGTGGGTGTTGGGCTGGGCGTGGCAGTTGGAGTGGCTGTGGCCAGTGCTGCCCGTACATCCAGGGGTGCCAGCGTGGCCAGGGTGGCAAAGTTTTGTCCTTCATCGTCGCTGCGCATCACCCAACCCGACTGTCCACCTGCGTAGATTGTGCGTGGTGCACG
>CAIOHJ010000358.1 GCA_903858085.1 uncultured Chloroflexota bacterium | reverse complement strand
CGACCACGGCAACTTTGGGGTCTGGAAAATGGAGAAAGCCACAGGATGGGCAGCTGCGGCGCGATTTTCCTGCCAGGAGACGATCTTCGAGCGGGTGTGCGCAGCGCGGGCAAAATTGATAGAGATGCTGGCTCATACTCTCGTTCTTTGGGGCCTGGGCAGAGGCTGTTTTTGGAACAGACTCTCCAAGGCTGAAGCTGGGGGAATCTTGCCTTCCCCCGATCTTGTTGAGAACTCTCTGCCATCTTTTTTGTGCCGATGGGGCAGAGGGGGCGCAGCAGAACGCTGGCTTTGTCTACAAGTATAGGCCCTCCACGAGAGAGTTGCCAAAGCCAGAAGGTAGCGATTGTCCCTCTGTCGTTGCATTGGAAGCTGCTTCTCCAAGCGGCGGGCACCGCTCTGCTATACTGTCGAGCAATCTCTGCCGGATCCCTTCTGGCAAGAAATCGGACAAAAAGATGGGGAAAAGCCATGCACGATGCACCTGAGATGGCGCCTTACGCACGCCATCTGTTTCTTTGTACCGGCGCCTACTGTGACCCGTCGGGGCAGGCAGAGCACCTGTATCGTCTGTTGGGCAGGCTGTTGGGCGATCTGGGCGCCTACGACAACCCTCTGCGGGTCAAACGGGGCAAAACCCCTTGTCTGGGGGTCTGCTACAACGGGCCTTTGTTGGTCGTCTACCCGGACGGGGTCTGGTATCACAGTGTCGACGAGCCGTTGCTGCGTCGGATCCTGGACGAGCATCTGCGGGAGGGGCAGCCGGTCAGCGAGGCGGTCTTTCACTGGCTGGGGGAACCGTCTGCCCCCACGCCCCTCGCCCCCACGCCCCTCTGTTCAGCTGGCGGGTCGACGGCGCAGTGACTCTGCTGCGGCCAAGGCCGCAGCGATGGCGGGTTCGCGCGCGAAGGGGCGGGTCGGGGCTGTGCGCGTCAGCCAGAGCAGAAACTCGACGTTGCCGGCTGGCCCAAGGGCTGGGGAGGTGATCAGACCGGCGACATGCAGGCCCAGCGCTTCGGCGGCGGTGCAACTTTCGTGCAGGACCCGCCGGTGGACTGCTGTCTCGCGCACGACCCCGCCTTTGCCGACCTCTGCCGCACCCGCCTCGAACTGTGGCTTGACCAATGCGACGATCTGGCCTTCTGGGGAGAGCAGCCGCAGCGCCGCCGGCAGCACCAACGCCAGACCGATGAAGCTGGCGTCGATGACTGCCAGGCTGGCGCAGACCCCCCCTGGCAGCGCTTCCAGGTAGCGCACGTTGGTGCGGTCCAGCACGACGACCCTCGGGTCGGTGCGCAGTTTCCAGGCCAGCTGGCCGTAGCCGACATCGACCGCATAGATGCAGGCTGCCCCCCGCTGCAGCAGGCAGTCGGTGAAGCCACCGGTGCTGGCCCCGATATCGACGGCGACCAGGTTGTGGACAGCGATCGCAAACGTGTCGAGTGCTGCGGCCAGCTTGACTCCTCCGCGGCTGACGTACGGGAGGGGCTGCCGCACTGCGATGGTGGCAGCGGCGTCGACCAGGTGTCCGGGTTTGTCCGAGCGGACACCGTTGACTTCGATTTCACCCGCCATGATCAGCCGCTGTGCCTGCTCTCGGCTGGGGGCCAGCCCGCGCCCATGTACCAGTCGATCCAGTCGTTCTTTCTTCATCGCTGATTGCAGAAATGGCTGTTGTTCCGGTAACATGGAAAGCCACTCCTGCGGGCCAGGCAGTTCAGTTGCCTGGCTGCCGTTTGGAATCGTCCATAGAAGGAATCATTCATGCCACCCTCATCTCTGTCGACAGGTTTTTCCAGCGAACGCAATCAGCTCAGCGGGCTGCTGCGCACCATGCGTCCTCGCCAGTGGGCCAAGAGTCTCATCGTCTATGCAGCGATCGTCTTTGACGGCAAGCTTTTCAGGTTGGATCTCTTTGTGCAGACGACGTTGATCTTTCTGGCCTTCTGTTTGATTTCGAGCAGTGTCTATATTGTCAACGACCTGGCAGACCGAGAAAAGGATCGCCGACACCCCCGGAAACGTATGCGCCCGCTGGCGAGCGGCCAGCTGGCCCCTCGGGTGGCCTGGGTGGCCGCGGGGCTGCTGGCTCTGGCTGCGCTGGCGATTGCGTTTTGGCTCCATTTCTGGGCTGGCTGGATCTTGCTCGTCTATCTGGTTCAGAATGTGGCCTACAGCTTCTGGCTCAAAAATGTTGTGATTGTGGACGTGATGGTGCTGGCGCTCGGTTTTTTGCTGCGGGTCGTCGCCGGTGTGGTTGTGGTCCAGGTGGAAAATTTCAGTCCCTGGCTCTATGTCTGTGTGACGCTGCTGGCGCTTTTTCTGGGTTTTGGCAAGCGACGCCAGGAGATCGTGCTGCTGGAAGGGGGGGCTGCCAGCCACCGTGCCATCCTGTCTGAGTACAACCTGCCGCTTTTGGACCAGATCATCGGGATGGTGGTGACGGCCACCCTGGTCTCTTATACTTTTTACAGCTTCGACGCCACGACTGCGTTGGCCCATTCCAAGATGTTGTTGACCGTGCCATTTGTCTTTTATATGCTGGCGCGCTATCTGTATCTGGTCCATGTCAAACAGTTGGGGGGAGCCCCAGACGAGCTGCTGCTCGAAGATCGTCCGCTGTTGGTCAACAGTGCGTTCTGGGCGCTGGCTGTCGTGGGGCTCATCTATCTTTGGTGAGCGTGCGGGTCGCGTCAGCTCCTGTCTTGGTGCGACCTCTCTACTCGTCCTGCAGGAATTGAGCCCAGACGCCGTCCATGCCGTCATCGGTCACCCCATAGAAGATACGAATCTGCCCTTTTTCCCGCAGAGCCAGGTCGTAGCGCATCTTGCCTGCCCGGCGTTCCATCCGGACAAAGCCAGTGTCCTGGCGCCATTCAATTTTGGCCGGGTCGACGGGGCGATCTTCGGCCTGTTGGATGGCGTAGCTCCACAATTTGCGGGCCCCCTTGCGGGTCACATTTTTGATCACATGGCCGTTACGCAGGTCGCGGATTGTATAGAAGCGGTGGCCGTTGCGCTCTTCGTTGTCGACAATCTCCACGCCGACCTGCGGCAGATAAAAGGTGGTGTCGTCGGTCGGTGAGGTCGGAGAGCTCCCTTCGACGACAGGCTGCGGCAGGGGTCTGGCGGCGGGCTGTTTGAGCACGGGCTGTTTGAGCACGGGCTGTGCAGCTGCGGGCTGTGCAGCTGTGGGCTGTGCAGCTGCGGGCTGTGCAGCTGCTTTGCGGTGGGGGCGTCTGGCCGGTTTGGCTGTTTCTTGGAGATTCTGGGGGGACTCGGGGAGGGGAGGGGGCTCCTCGCTGTCGGGTTCGAACCCCAGCGCCTCGCGGACCAGGGCGACGATCTCGTCGCGCACGGCGAGTGTCGTCTCTGCCTCGTCGCGCACGTAGAAGCGGTTGGCGTCCAGGGCATAGGGCAGGTCGAGCCCTTTGGCCACCTGGACGCGCAGCACTTTGGCGCTG
>CAIOHJ010000357.1 GCA_903858085.1 uncultured Chloroflexota bacterium | reverse complement strand
GCGGTCTCGCTCGCATAGGCCGCTTTGAACTCGTTCATGCCGACTGTACGCCCTTTGTAAATGACCCCCTTGCTGTCGCACAGGATCACATTTTCTGGCCGGACCCCCAGCGCCAGATAGAGATCGGCCGTCGCAATCGACGCTGCACCCGCCCCGTTGAAGACCACCCGGACTGCGTCGATTCGTTTGCCGACCAGCTCCAGCGCGTTGAGCAGCCCAGCGCCCGAGATGATGGCGGTGCCATGTTGGTCGTCGTGAAAAACCGGGATGTCGACCCGCTTTTGCAGTTCGGTCTCGATGTAAAAACATTCAGGGGCTTTGATATCTTCCAGGTTGATCCCGCCCAGCGACGGCGCGATCATCTCACCAAAACGGATGATCTCGTCGGGATCCTGGGAGTTCACCTCGATGTCAAAGACATCGACATCGGCAAAGCGCTTGAAAAGCACAGCCTTGCCCTCCATCACCGGCTTGGCGGCCAGCGGCCCGCGGTCCCCCAGCCCGAGAATGGCGCTCCCATTGGAGAGAACGGCGACCAGATTCCCTTTGGCTGTGTAGTCGAACACCCGCTCAGGGTCTTCGGCGATCGCCAGCACCGGGTACGCCACCCCTGGCGAGTAGGCCAGGGAGAGGTCGCGCTGCGTTTCCATCGGCTTGGTGGCGACAATTTTGAGCTTGCCAGGTCGGCCCTGGGCATGGTACTCCAGAGAATCCTGTTTGAGGTTGCCCATCTGTCCACTCGCTTTCTCGGCAACAAACGTACTGTCTGCATTCCCCCCCGATCGTACATGGCCGCCCCCCGCCGCACAAGCTGGAGTTGTCCACAAAATTGCAGGATAGATGTCCCATTTTGGACGGTCGGACGCGCTACGGCTGCACCGCCGGCGTCCCCTCCCGATCCAGCGGAATATCGGCCCGCCAGCGCGAATCTGCCAGGATCTTGGCTGCGTCCACCCGCTCCCGATAGCGGCCAGCGACCTCGATGACCTCTTGCAGAAGCCCTTCGCTCAGCGTGATGGGGTTGAGCCCCAGTTCCAAAAACTGCTTGTTGTGGATCACCAGCTCGTTGTCTGACGCTTCGTTGCGCGGGTTCACATAGTGCCTGATGTCGGCACCGGTCAGTTCGGCAACCAGCTCGGCCAACGTCCGCACCCGGTGCGTCTCGGTCGCCTGGTTGAAAATTTTGACGCGCTGCTTGCGGGCGGGCGGATGCTGGATCGCCAGCGAGATACAGCGGACCGTGTCGCGCAGATGGATAAAGGCCCGTGTCTGGCCGCCGCTGCCATAAATGGTCAAGGGGTGGCCCACCGCAGCCTGGACCAGAAACCGGTTGAGCACGGTGCCGTAGTCCCCTTCCCAGTCAAAACGGTTGACCAGGTCGGCATGGAGCAAGGTCTCTTCTGTATTGGTTCCCCACACGACCCCCTGATGCAGGTCGGTCACCCGCACGTCGTCGTTTTTGTTGTAATAATAAAACAGCAGCGCATCCAACGTCTTGGTCATGTGATAGATGCTGCCCGGATGGGGCGGATAGGGAATCTCGATGGCCCGATCCGTGCCGTCGACCTCTACCTTCACCGTCAGATAGCCCTCCGGGATCGACAGCCCGGCAGTGCCATAGCCGTAGACCCCCATGGTGCCCAGATGGACCAGGTGCACATCTACGCCCGACTCGACGATCGCGCAGAGCACGTTGTGGGTGCCGTTGATGTTGTTGTCGACTGTGTACCGTTTGTGGCGCGGGGACTTCATCGAATAGGGGGCGGCCCGCTGTTCGGCGAAGTGGACGATGGCTTTGGGCCGCACTGTCTCGATCAGCTGCACCAGGGCAGGATATTCCTCGGCAATATTCAGGTTATGAAATTCGAGGGTCTTCCCGGTCAATGTCTGCCAGGTCCGAATTCGGCGATCGATGGGCTGGATCGGCGTCAAAGATTCACAGCCGAGCTCGATGTCGATCTTGCGCCGCGAAAGATTGTCCACAATGACGACCTCATGGCCCTCGCTGGAGAGGCGCAGCGCCGTCGGCCACCCACAGAATCCATCTCCTCCCAACACAACAATCTTTTCTCGATCTGCCATACGGTGGACATCCTCCTGGTTGGCTGTTTGGTACATAGCGTGCCGATGCTCCGGCTGTATATCAGGTGCGACTTTGAGAATAAACGAGCAGCCCGATTGTGGCAAGTCATCTGGCCAGAGACAGCTCTCTGGGGGCGGGGCGTGCCCTCTCTCAACACGCTTTCCGCAAAACTTTGAACCGCACTCCTTGTTTGACGAATGGGTGAAAAACTGTCTATACTGAAGAGGCTGGACAAGAGTCTGTTTCTGCAGTCTATTTCAAAGTGGTCTGCCTGGCACCGGTGTGGATCGGGCACGTGCTGGCAGCGTACGCAAACGGCTGAGCATACCAATGGCTTCGACAGCAGGCACCCTGCGGGTTGCTATCTTCACTGAAACCTTCCTGCCCAAGATTGACGGCATCGTCACCATTCTCTGTCTGCTGCTGCAGCGCCTGCAGGAACAACAGCACAATGTGATTTTGTTTGGCCCGCCCGGTGGGCCGTCCGAGTATGCCGGCGCCAAGGTGGTCGGGGTGGGCGGC
>CAIOHJ010000356.1 GCA_903858085.1 uncultured Chloroflexota bacterium | reverse complement strand
GCGTTGAATCGGCTTTCTCAGCAAATTTTTGCCGATCAGCTGGCCGAGATCGACCTGACGGCGGTCGTGGCGCAGCAATGGGTTGCAGTTGGGATGGATCGCACGCTGCAGAGTGCTGTGGCCACAGCGGTGGAGCGGGTGCAAAGCGAGACCGGGCTTTGGGATCGGTGGTTGTCGGCCTGGTCGCCTGATCTGGCGCGCCAGCTGGCGCTGGCGGTGACCTCCTATACCTTTGACTCTCTGCCCTTTCGAGGGGCGCTGCAGGAATTGACCGGCGCCGTCTCTGCTGCGCTCTCCAGCCAGCTGGCGCTGGCGTCGGCGGATTCAGCGTCGGCTTCGCTGTTTTGTATGCAGACCTTTATCGGGGCTCGCTATTCGGTGGCGCTGTCGCGCGCGTTCGAACAGCGCATTCAGGAAGCGACGGCCGCTGTGCAGCTGGGGGAGAGCGGTGAGATCGACCTGCTGGCCATGCTGGGCGAACGGGGCTGGGCGTTGGGGGGGATCGGCGTGATCGTGGCCGCTCAGCTGGCACGCCGGCTGGTAAATCTGCTTGCTCAGCAACTTTCGCAGCGGGTGGCGGGGCGGATCACCGGTCGGCTGCTGGGCCGTGTGGGCACCACGGTAATCCCGTTGGCAGGCTGGGTTCTCGGGGCTGGCATGATTGCCTACGATCTTTACGAGAGCCGCGAGGGGGCATTGCCGCAGATTCAGTCTGCGCTGTTGTCTCCGGAGGTCGCTGCCGGGATCCAGCAGGAGTATGCTGGTGCGATCCGGCAGGAACTGCAGCGGGAGCTGCCGGATCTTGTCCGCAGGATGGCCGACGATCTCTTTGTCGAATGGCGTACAGTCAAGCGGACGATCCGGCAGGTGTTGGATCTGGCTGCGGAGGATGCTGCGTTTGCCAGCCTGGTCGCTTCGCTGCAGACCCAAGAACAGCTGGCCAGGCTGGTCATGTTGGTCAGAATTCTGCAGGCAGACGGTGGACAGGAGAGGCTGGCTGCGGCGGTGCGCGATGGCACCTTGCGCCAGGGGGTCGATCTGCCGGAGGCGGCGGTCGAGCTGGTGCAGCAGAACCGTTCGCTGCAGGATGCGCTGGCATGGTATGCGGTTGCTGGCAGCTCTTTGGAAGAGGTGGTGCGTTTTGAGCTCTACAAAGTTGTGGAGCCCGAAGCCTTTGACCGGCCCCAGCTGGAATCGCTGCTGGCGTTGCAGGATGGGGCTGCAATTGCCCGTCTGGCGCTTCTGAGTGCTGCGGAGCGCAGCACCTTGCTCCAGCTGGCTGGCCCTTCTGTGAGAGCCTTGGCTGGGCTGTTGTTGCCAGAGGATCTGGCCTGGCTGGCGGCAGAGTTGCCGTCGCTGACGCTGGCCCAGCGCAACCAGCTGGTGGCTCGGCTGCTCAGCCAGCCGGAGGCAGCTGAGGTGTTGCGCAGGGCTGGCAGCCTGGCGCAGCTGGCCAGCCAGACCGATCTGGACGCTGGCATCACATTTTTGACTGGTGCGCCCTCCCCGCTCGACTATCTGGCTGACAGCGGGGCTGTGTTGACAGGGGCGGTGTCGCCGTCGCTGTTTGGGGCCAAGTATGGGGTGGGCTTGACTTTGGCCGGGCTTCTGGGGGGGGGGCTGGCAGTGCTTGTCGTGCTGCGTCTGGTCTGGGGGATGGCTGGCTGGCTGTTGGAGCCGTTGCGTTCGTTGCGGCGCGGTGGCTGAAGAGGGGGAATGGAGGGTCTGTGTTGATTGCAACGGATTCGCACCCGGCTGCCGACATTGAGCTGGGCGAGTTGTTGGTGGTCGTGCATGTCGCTGCCGCCAATGTGGTCAAAGACATTCGTGAGAATCTGCGCAACCTGGTCGGCGGGCGGATGCCTCACTACGAGCGGCTGATCCGCGGTGCAGTCGCCGATGCGTTGCAAGAACTGGACGAGCAGGCGCTGGCCAAAGGCTACGACGGCGTGATCGGGGTACGTTTTTCCCATCCTGTGGTGGTTGAGGGGGCGGTAGAGGTTGTGGTGTACGGCAACGCTTTTCGGCGCCGTGCAGCGGACCGATAATACTATGGAGAGAACTTTTTGGAGGCATGGCATGCAGCTGCTGTTGGCAGCCCTGCTGGTGGTGGGGGGGGTGCCGGCTGCGCCGCTGGAGAGCGTGTGGGGGGCTCCTGGCGCACAGTACACGGTCGGCGACTGCAACCGGGTGGGGCAGGAAGCGTTGCGGGACGAGCTAGAGGCGCATGTGCTGGCGGTTCTGGAAGAACCGGGGGAGGCGCTGGAGATTGAGACCCTGGTCGAGCAGGCATGGCAGAAGGTGGGGATGGATCGGGCGATTGACGGCGAGGTCGAGCGTGCAGTGGCAGCTCTTTACGAAAGCGAGGAGTATCTGAACCGTCTGCTCTCCAGCTGGTGGGCGGACAAGGCCGAAGAGTATGCAATTCGCATCGCCGACGATGCCTTCACCTCTGAGGGGTTTCGGGCCAAGATGGACGAACTGGCTGCAGCGGTCGGCGCTGCTGTGGCAGCACAGGCGCAGTCACGTTTTTCCCGGGCTGCCTCGGTGGCATTGCTCTGCCTGCAAAGCTATGTGGGGGAACGCTACTCGGCGACATTTTTTGCGTTGTTTGCCGAACAAGTCCGCCAGGAAACGCAGGATTTGGATCTGGCGGCGCTGAACCGGCCTGAGGTCAGCATTCTGGCAGAACATCAGGGGACGCTGGCGGGAGTCAGCACGATCCTCGTGACCCAGCTGATCTCTCGTCTCAGCCAGAAGCTGGGTGAAAAACTGGCGCAGCGGGTGGCAGGCCGGGTGATCGGGCGCATTTTGGGCCGGGCTGGCTCGTCTTTGATTCCGGTAGCTGGCTGGGTGGTTGGGATCGGACTGATCGTCTACGATCTCTGGGAAGGGGGGCAGGGGGCGTTGCCGCAGATTCAGGCGGGGTTGCAGAGCGATGAGGTCAAGGAGAAGATTCGCCAGGAGGTTGTCGTGGCCGTGCGCGACGACCTGCCCGACCAGGCTGCTTTGATCGCCCTGGAGAGTGCGGTGAGCCTGACCGAGCAGTGGCAGGGTTTTTGTGATCGCTACGACTATGTCTGTCTGGTGGCGGAGGGGAGCGAACCCCTTCGTCGTCTGCTGCAGGAGGTTGCGTTGGATGAGTTGGAGAGCGTCACTGGTCTGGTCAATTTCTACATGCGTCAGCTGGGGCGTGCGGAGCTGGACAGGGCGTTGGCTGCGGGCAATTTTGCTCTGTTGTTGACGATGCCGACGGCGGCATTGGTTGTGCTGCAGGAGACTGGCAGCACGGAGGAGACGTTGGCCTGGGCTCTGTTGGCGGGGGAGGGGTTGGGGCGTGTGGCAGAGTGGGGGCTGCATCGGTGGGTGAAGCCGGACGAATTGAGCGCTGAACAATTTGCTGCGCTGGTTGCGCTCGACGACCCGGCGGGGGTGCAGAAGCTGTTGGCGCTGTCTTCTCCCAAGCGGGGGGTTCTGTTGGCGTTGCCGGGCAGCACATTGGGAGATTTGGTGGCTGAACAAGAGGGGAGTGATCTGGACTGGTTTGCGGGGTATTTGCTGCTGCCTGACCTGCAGCCAGGGAAGAGCGCCGCAGCGATTGGGGCAGAGATTGCGGCGGAGGTGGTCGAAGGCCGGCTGACGGTGGCGGAGCTGCGTTCTCCCTCACCGTCGGCGGCGGCGCAGTCGCCACTGCCGACGGTTGTGGAGGTGGCGCCGACTGCGCCCGCCGCTGCGGAGGAGTTGCCTCTTCTGCCGGGTTTGGGGGTGCTGGCGGCCTTGGCTGTTGTCGGCTGGCTGGTCGCACGGCGCAAACATTGATACAACCGCTGAAAGCGTTGAAGAGGCCCTGAAATCGCTGCTGTAAAGCCAAATGCGCTGGCAGTCGAGCTTTTTTCGTCGCACCCCCTCTCTCCGCACACGCAGCAGAAGCTCAGGCTTTGCCGTCTGAAGTTGTGCTGCAACTTGATCCGAAACGCGACCGCACTTGACTTTGGGATACAGTTCACTGGTCTCTTGTGTAGACATAATTAGATGGCTTGACAAGTTTGTGCTGTCTTAGCAGCTTCTCTGTTCTTTGTCAACCCCCCAAAAAAGGTCCAGGTTGTCTTGCAATTCGGCTGCACAACGGTTTTGTGGTACACTTCCTGGATGAATCGGCTTCTGCGGGCTCCAAG
>CAIOHJ010000355.1 GCA_903858085.1 uncultured Chloroflexota bacterium | reverse complement strand
GGTCGAATTCGATGGTGTAGACGCCACGTCCCTGGGTCATCGAACGCAGGTCGGTGCTGTAGCGCATGATCTCGGCCAGCGGCACCGTGGCACGTATCACAGTACGGCTGTTCTTCTGTTCCATCCCAAGAACCCGCCCGCGCCGGGTGTTGAAATCGCTCATCACATCCCCCATATATTCGTCGGGAACAGTGACTTCAGCGATGTAGATCGGTTCGAGCAAAACCGGGTTGGCCGCTTTGAAGGCAAGTTTGAACACTTCACGGCCTGCAGTCTGAAAGGCAATGTCTTTGGAATCGACCGGATGCTCCTTGCCGTCGAAGACGACTGCCTTGACAGCGACCACTGGGTATCCGGCGATCACCCCGTTGTCCATCACCGACTTGATGCCTTTTTCGATGGAAGGAAAAAAGGAGCTGCTGATCGCGCCGCCAAAAACTTCGCTGGTGAACTCGTACCCCCCGGCCGGCAGCGGTTCGATCCGCATGTGGACCTCGGCAAACTGGCCAGCGCCGCCGGATTGCTTTTTGTGGCGGTACTGGGCAGAGGCGGTCCGGGTGACGGTCTCTTGATAGGGCACTTTGGGCTCAGCCGTCTCGACATGGGTGCCAAATTTTTGGGCCATGCGGTGGACTGCCACATCGATATGGGTTTCTCCCATCCCTTGCAGCACCGTCTGTTTGGTCGCTGCACTGTTTTGGAAACGCATCGTCGGGTCTTCCTCGGCAACGCTGGCCAGCGCAGGCCCCATCTTGCTGCTATCTGCCTGAGAGACGGGCGAGACCGCAACCGAATAGAGGGGGCGCGGGTAGAACGGAGGTGTCACCTGGAGCATCTGATCCAGAGCACAGAGGGTGTCGCCGGTGCCCAATTCCTCCATCTTGGTCAGAATGCCAATATCGCCCGCCACCAGCTCATCCAGATTTTGCAGCTCCTTGCCGCGCACGCTGAAGAGATTGGCGACGCGGCTGCTTTTGCCAGTGCGGGCATTGGCGATCTGCATCTCCCTGCTCAATTTGCCAGAAACCATCCGGACATAGCTGGTGCGGCCAACATAGCGGTCGATGATCGTCTTGAAAACAGCGCCGGCTGGAAAGCTGCTGGCGTCGGAGCTGAGCACGATCCTTTCGGTGCCCCGCGTTCCAGGAAGCGTGCGTTCGTTGGGCGCAGGCACATAGCGGCGCAGCGCCTGCATCAACCGATCGAGGCCAATGCCGCCAGTGGCCGTGCCGCAGTAGACGGGTGTGATCGCACAGTTGCGGACGCCGACATGCAGCCCATGACGCACCTCCTCCACGCTCAACGTTTCCCCATCCAGATATTTCAAAATCAGCTCGTCGTCAGCTTCGGCGGCTGCTTCGACCAAGGCCACACGCGCCGCTTCAGCTTCCGCCATAAATTCAGGCGGGATGGGTGCCTCTTTGCCTTCCGGCCCCAGATAAGCCTTCATTTCGATCAACCCGATGATCCCCTGGAGGGACTCGGCAGCCCCGAGGGGAATCTGGAACGGCACAATTTTTTCGTCGCCCAGTGTCCTGCGCAGACTCTGCACCGCATTAGCAAAATTGGCATTCTCCCGATCCATCCGGTTGAGAAAGATGAGCCGCGGTTTGGCCAGCTCGCGCAGCCGGTCGTATGCCAGCTCGGTGCCTACCTGACAGCCAGCAACAGCGTCGACCACCACCAGCCCGGCTTCTGCCACAAACATCCCACTGATCACTTCACCGACAAAATCTTGATAGCCTGGAGTGTCGATCAGGTTGAGCTTCGTGTTGTTGAACTCGACCGGCACAATCGACAGGTTGACCGAAATGCCACGGCGGTGCTCTTCAGGGTCCCAGTCAGAGACCGTGGAGCCATCCTCCACCCGTCCCATGCGGCTGATCACCCCTGTTTTGTACAACAGCGCTTCGCTCAGCGTTGTTTTGCCCGCGCCGCTGTGGCCAAGCAAGGCCACGTTGCGAATCTGCTCCGTCTTGTACTTCGCCATGAAAGCCTCCAAACGCTATAAAAGTTGATGGTTCTGTGTGAGCATCGTGGCTGTGCGCCCCCGTGAAGGGGTGACTTGAGGGATAAAATTTCCCCTGTCTGCAGCTCCGAGTGGAGATTGCTGATAGATTGATTTTGCTGGTTTATGCCAGCATTATACTTCAGAACGAATGTTCTGTCAAGCCAGGCCAAAACCCCGAAAAGAGTGCCGGAGATGAAATGCCTGGCATCTAGCGAGGCATGTGGCCTGGCATGTCGTCAGCGACCAGGCGAGCGAAGCACAACCCGAAAACCGAACCCATCGTTACCGTTTGATCATAAACCCGCCATCCACGAACAGCGGAGAGCCGGTGATGAAGGACGCGCTGGACGACACCAGGAAGAGTGCGGCTTGCGCGACCTCTTCGGGCTGCGCCATACGCCCCAACACATGCGCGCGGTTGGCAACGGCGCGCAGCTGCTCGGGATCCTCGGTTGTGCGCAGCGCCTGATGTGTGAAGCCGGCATCTACCCAGCCAGGACAAAGCGCGTTGACGCGTATGTGATAGGGGGCCAATTCCTGAGCAATGCCGTAGGTCATGCTCAACACTGCACCCTTGGTGGCTGTGTAGGCGAAACTGCTCTCCGAGCCGACAAATGCTGACACCGAAGAGAGGTTGACAATCGCGCCGCCGCCGGCTGCTTTGATTGCGGGGACAGCATACTTCGTTGCCAGAAAGGTGCCGGTCACATTGACCGCCATGATTTCGTCCCAGGCGCGCTCCTCCATTTCATCGATATGCCCGGTGCGCAGGATGCCCGCCGAGTTCACGAGCGTAGTCAGCCTGCCAAAATGCTTTACGGCGTCCTCAACCGCCTGGCGGCACGATGAAGCCTGCGTCACGTCGAGCACGACGCCCAGCGCGACACCGCCCGCCACGCCGATCTCGGCCGACATCTGTGCGACGCGCTCCAGTGCAATATCTGCCACAATAACGGCTGCCCCTTCTTTCGCAAAGAGCCGTGCGATCGCCGACCCGACGCCGCCTGTTGCCCCGGTGACCAGGGCAACCTGTCCCGCCAGCTGTCCCATACATCTCCCCCTTTTTGTTGTTGACGTTGCAGGTGTAGCATAAGCAGGCCGTCTTGCTGCGTCGGATGACATTACATCATATTGGCGAAATTCTCCGCGTTGATCGCCTGCTGCGCCGTATCATGCCACAGATCGGTCACCATGAACAGTGCCCTTGCCTCCCGGTCGGCTTTCGCTTCTATCGGCAGGAGATGGGCGGCGGTAACGGCGCAGGCAACGGCGGGCGCGCGCTCGGGAGTGTGAACGGCTGGAGGTCGCCTAGCGCTACGGCTCCGAGGACACGGCAAAGACGCCAAAGAGAAAACGACCACGATGGAGAGCTGCTGGGTTCCCGGCGTCAATTTTTGCCCGCACAAACGTTCTGGGGAAGGAGATGCCGTACGGGAGGGGCTCTGAGCAGTTCACCTGACGCAGCGCCTCCCGCGCCGCCGCCAATTCTTCCGCCAACCGCTGGTTTTCTTTTGCCCGTCCCATCGGGGCGGATGAATTTAGAGGAGACCCTGAACGACTCCTGCGCCGAATGGCTCAACTCCCTGCTCAGAGCCCC
>CAIOHJ010000354.1 GCA_903858085.1 uncultured Chloroflexota bacterium | reverse complement strand
TCGTTGCCAACATGCTCTGTTTTCTATAAAGTGAGCTTTTTGTAGTGTGAGCTTTTTTGCAGTGTGAGCTTTCTATAGTGTGTACGGTGCGGTTGGCAGAAGCCAGCCGTTTTTTTGTTCCCGCCCTTCCCTCTTCTGTTCGCGTTGCTTGCCCCTTCTTGTTCAAGGGGGAATGGCGATTGCCGGATAAAGTGTCTGTGTGCTACACTCTTTATACACGACATCAACTGGCTGACAAAGACAAACTCATGGAAGACGAACCACCCCACCCCTTGCAATTCTGTACAACCCAGACAAACCGATCCTGCTCTCCCCTTGTTTGGTGCTGGATCTTGCAAACCCATTCGAATCGAGGGCCTGTATGCGGACCGCTGCTGTAATCCTGGCTGCTGGCTATGGCACGCGCATGAAATCGGATCTGCCCAAAGTGTTGCATCCTCTGGTGGGGCGCCCGCTGGTGGATTGGGCTGTACGGGCGGTGGCGCCGCTGCTCCAGGCCCCCCCTGTGGTGGTTGTCGGCCATGGCCAGGAGCTGGTGCGTTCGTTTTTGGGGGAGCGTGGGCGGTATGCTGTGCAATCTGAGCTGCTGGGCACCGGCCATGCTGTGTTGCAGGCCTTGCCTGCCCTCGATGCCGACCTGGATCGTGTGGTGGTCACGTACGCCGATATGCCTCTGCTGACGACGGCCACGCTGGCCCGTCTGCTGGATTTGTACGCGGCGCTGGCTGTAGACCCGGCGCTGGCGATCGCGATGCTCTCGATCCAGCGCGAGCTGCCGCAGGGATTTGGGCGGATTGTGCGGTCGGCTGGTGGGGATGTTGCTGCGATCGTCGAAGAAGTGAATTGTACGCCGGAGCAGCTGGCCATTCGCGAGCTGAATCCAGGGGTCTACTGCTTCGAGGCGCGCTGGCTGCGTGAAAACCTGCCCCATCTGCCCCGGAGCAGCCAAGGGGAGTACTATCTGACCGATCTGGTCGCGATGGCTGCTGGCCAGGGGCGGCGTGTGGTGACGGCAGATGCACCGTTGGAAGAGGTCTACGGAGTCAACAACCGGATTCACCTGGCGGAGGCCAGCGGGGTGCTGCGCCGCCGGATTGTCGAGAAGCACCTGTTGGCGGGGGTGACGGTTGTGGATCCGGCCTCTACGTACATCGAGGCCGAGGTGGTGATCGGTGCCGACACCACGATCTGGCCAGGTTGTGTGCTGCAGGGTGCCACACAGATTGGGCGGCGCTGCACGGTGGGGCCGTACAGCCAGCTGGTCGATACCGTGCTGGCCGACGGCTGTCGGGCGGTCTACTCTGTGCTTGAACAGGCCCGCATGGAGGCTGGCGCGGAGGTTGGCCCCTTTGGCCATCTGCGCAAGGGGGCCCATCTGGGCGAAGCTGTGCATCTGGGCAATTTTGGCGAGGTCAAAGACAGCTACCTGGGGCCTGGCACCAAAATGGGCCATTTTGGCTACATCGGCAATGCCGAGATCGGCGCCAATGTGAACATCGGTGCCGGTACGATCACCTGTAACTACGACGGCGTCCAGAAGGCCAAAACTGTCGTCGGGGACAACGCTTTTGTGGGCAGCGATGCGCTGTTGGTCGCGCCGGTCTCGATCGGGGAATCTGCTCGGATCGGTGCGGGGGCGGTCGTCACCCGGGATGTCCCGGCGCAGGTCACCGTCTATGGGGTGCCGGCGCGCGTGAAGACGCGCACGGCCGAGGAATCAGTCGGGTAGGAGTTGATTGTGGAATCAGATTGGTTGGCATGGAGTGTCCTGCTGGCAGGCGTGTTTTTGATCGGGATGGCCGCGGCGGCCGAGATAGCCCTTTCTGCGGTCGATCGCAGTGCGGTGCGGCGCAGAAGCGAGGCTGGGGAGGCGCGGGCGCAACTGCTCAGCCAGCAGCTGAGCGACCCTGCTCAGTTTTGGCTCACGGTCATGGCGATCAAAAGTCTGGGGCTGGTGGCTGCCGCAGTGGCTGTCGGCTTCATGCTGCTTCCCCAGGACTGGGTGTTGAATCTGTTGGTCGGAATCCTGGCCACCTGGCTGGCGCTGACCCTGGTCCAGATTGCTGTGCGCTCGTGGGTGCTGCGCAACCCGGACCGGGTCGCTTTTTGGCTGGCCCCTGCACTGCACACGGCCACCTGGCTGCTGGCGCCCGTCACGTTTGTGTTTTACCACACAGGCATCCGGATCAGCGGCGAGAGCGACGAGGATTCCGACGAATCCATCTTTTTGTCGGAAGATGGGTTGCGCCTGCTGATGCAGGTCAGCGAGGAGGAGTCCGAAATCCAGGAGAGCGAAAAACAGATGATCGCCAGCATCCTGGAGATGGATGAGACGGTGGTGCGGGAGGTGATGGTGCCGCGCATCGACATGGTGACTCTGGAGGTCAACACGCCGTTGCACGACGCGCTGGCCACGATCATCGAGGCTGGACACAGCCGAATCCCGGTCTACGAAGGTACAGTCGATTTGATTGTTGGCCTGCTCTATGCCAAAGATCTGCTCAAATGCTTTCGTGAGAACCGGGTGGAAGCTCCGATCCGTGAACTGCTCCGCCCGCCCTATTTCATCCCGGGGAGCAAGAAGGTCACGGCACTGCTGCGTGAAATGCAGCAGCAGCGGGTCCATCTGGCAATCATCGTCGACGAGTATGGCGGAATTGCCGGGATGGTGACGATCGAAGACATTTTGGAAGAGATTGTCGGCGACATTCAGGACGAATATGACGTGCACGAAGTGGTGCAGGCGCAGCCGATCGGCGAAAATGCCTATCTGGTCAACTCACGGCTGGATCTGGGCTCCTTGGCCGAACTGCTGGACATTGAGTTGAACGACGAAGAGACCGACACAGTCGGCGGGCTGATCTACAGCCATCTCGGGCATGTGCCTTTGCAGGGGGAAAGATTGCCGCTGCAGGGCTGGCTCTTCACGGTGTTGTCCGTGGACGGGCAGCGCATCGAGCAGGTGCGGGTCGAGCCACTCTCTTCCGGGGCGTTGCTGGTCGAAGCCTTGGAAGAGAGCCGTCTGCGCAGCCCGAATTTGACCTTCAGAAACGCAACCGGAGAGCCATGAACCCAGAAGAACTTGTCCAGCAGGCCTTGGTCGCGCGCACGCGGGCCTATGCCCCGTACAGCAACTACTTTGTCGGTGCTGCGGTGTGGGCGGACGACGGCGATGTGATCTTGGGCTGCAATGTGGAAAATGCTGCCTACCCCTCTACGATCTGTGCCGAGCGGGTGGCCCTGACCGCTGCGGTTGCCCAGGGCAAACGTCAGTTTCGGGCGATTGCCGTCGCCACGCGCAACGGTGGTTCGCCGTGCGGGGCGTGCCGACAGGTGATGTGGGAATTGGGGCCAGAGATGGTGGTCTATATCGCCGACGAAAGCGGTCTCTATCGCACCACCACTGTGCGTGAACTGTTGCCCGACGGGTTTCACAAAGCACGTCTGCTGGAGTAAAGACAGCAGTTTTCGCCATGGCCAATGTTCCTTCGCTGCTGGCGACCTATCAGCTGCGCCAGCTGGAGTTTCTGCTGCGCATCTCGCGGGCCATGACCTCTCGCCTCGACCTGCCCAGCCTGCTTGAACTGATCCTACGCAGCGCCGCCGAGATGGTTGGGGCGCCTGCTGGCATGATCCTGCTGCAGTCCGAACACACACTCTTCGACCCTGCGTTGGCGGTGACGCCGCAGTTCCAGGTGCGGGCGCTCTATGCGATCCCGACAGAGGCGCTGCACCATTTTGAACCGCTGCTCGACGCCTCTGCCATGCGTCTGGTGCAGGAGGCTGTCGCTGCTGCGGCAGAGAGCCCGCCGGTGATCGACCTGGGAAGCCGGGTACACCTGGTCGAAGAAGAGCTGGGCACCGTGCTGGGGCAGGTGGTCGCGCTGCCGTTGCTCTTCGAAGAAGAGCTGCTCGGGCTGATCTATCTTTTCCGAAGCAACTATGCATTTTCCCAGCTGGACTGGCAGTTTTTGCAAGGCTTTGCCGACCAGGCTGCGGTTGCTGTGCGCAACGCCCGGTTGTACACCTTGCTCAGCGCCGAACGCAGCCGTCTGCTCACCATTTTGAGCAACAGCGCGGAAGGGATTCTGATTCTGACGCGCGACCGGGTTGTGGTGGCCATCAACCAGGCCCTGGCTTCGATGGTTGGGATGACGCCCGAAGATGCTGTCGGGCGCCCTTGCAGCGCCGTGCTGCCCCTGGAGTCGGTGAGCGGGACAGATTTTTGTCGAGACGAGGGCTACAAGGGGCAATTTTCTGAACCCAATCTGCACAGTGAGGGAGTGCTGATCCGGCCAGGGGACAAACGGCTGGTGCTGGCTGTGACCTACACGCCGTTGTACACGGACAGTGGGCGGTTGATCAACATCATTGTCAATGTGCATGACATCACCCGCTTCCGCGAGGAAGAGGAGATGAAGTCAACCTTTACCTCGATCATCAGCCACGAACTCAAGACCCCGGTAGCGCTCATCAAAGGCTATGCACAGACCCTGGCGCGCCCTGATGCCCGCTGGGATGTCGAGACCTCGCGCAGCAGTCTGCAGATTATTGAAGAAGAGGCTGACCGCCTGGAGGGGCTGATCGACAACCTGCTCGACGCCAGCCGGATTCAGGCGCAGGGGCTCAAGCTGGATTTTGCCGATGTCGACCTGGAGCATCTGCTCCGGCGTCTGGCAGAGGCCTACCGCACCCAGACGCGGAACCACCGGATCGAGGTCACCTTTGACGGCTCTTTGCCGTCGATCTGGGGGGACGAAGAGCGGTTGCGCCAGCTGTTCACCAATCTTTTGAGCAATGCGATCAAGTATTCGCCCCAGGGTGGTGCAATCCGGGTTGGTGGCTGGCTGTACCGGTCAGAGGGGTCTGAGCGTGCTTCGTTGCCGGGCAACCCGCTGCCGCCCTTGGCTGCGGGCGACTTTGTCGTGATCTATGTGGCCGACCACGGGATTGGGATTCCTGCGTCGGATCTTCCCCGGATTTTTGACCGCTATTATCGTGTCGACAGCACGCTGCGACGGTCGACTGCTGGGGCGGGGCTGGGTCTGTACCTCGCACGCACGATTGTGGAGGCGCATGGGGGGCAGATCTGGGCCACCAGCGAGCAGGGCAAGGGCACCACTTTTTTTGTCGCCCTGCCTCTGGACAATTTTTAGGGGATGCGCTCGGACGAACGCAAGCTTGCTGGCGGCCAACACTGCTCCACGCCGCTGCAGCCGTGGGTATGGCGCAGGAGAACCAGAAAGGGGATCTGGCGCGTGGCCCACTGTTGGCATGTCTCCTCCAGAATAGAGCGGGCAATCTGCCAGACAGCCGGCTGTGTGCAGGCCAGCCACCAGAGATGGTCGTAGAGCAGCAGGTAGCCGCGAGCGGGTGCCCACTCCAGATCGTTGATACACTCTTCCAACGCATCCCAGTTGTGCCCAAAATAGGAGGGCAGCGACAGCGCGTCGGCTGCGTTTTGCAGCAGGCTGGCCTGATTGCGTACCTTGCGTCCGTCGATCCAGAAAAAACGCCAACCTTGGGCTGTGGCCTGGCGGGCCAGGCTGGGGGCTGTCTGCCAGGAGGGCCACCGGTAGACGCCGGCGTGGGCAGGGAGGCTCGGCCAGACGAACGAGCGTTTCATGGCACCCAGATCCGTGCAAAGCTGTCGTAGTGGTTGTCGGTGTAGTACAGTTCACCTTGGGCGCCGCCGACAATCCGCCGCGCCCCTCGATTGCTGGCGCCTGGGGTGACCACAGTATATTCGCGATAATAGCCAGTTGGCTGGCGCGGGAGCAGCCGCTCCCGGTTTTGAAAAGTGGTACCATCCTGGCGAAAGGGAAACGGACCTTCGTTCTCGATTCGGGCCAATGTCTCGAGCGCCTCGGGCGGCAGTTGGTCCAACGTGATGACCGGCAACCCGTCCATCCGGGCGGGCGGGCCACGCGTCGCTGTGGGGGGAACCGGTGTGGCGGTTGGTATCGCTGTGGGGGGAACCGGTGTGGCGGTTGGTATCGCCGTGGGGGGAACCGGTGTGGCGGTTGGTATCGCCGTGGGGGGAACCGGTGTGGCGGTCGAAGGCAGCGCTGTGGGCGAGCTCTCTGTGGGCGACAGAGAGAGCGGCGTGGTGGGGGCGAGGGCCTCTTCGCCTCTTGCCGTTGCGTTGGCGGGCGGGGTCGATTCGTTCGGATCTGCGGTGTTGTTGGCGGTTTCTGGTCTGCTGGTCTGCTCGGTTGCAGCAGCTGTGCCCGTCTCCTGGGCGGGTGGCTGTTCGAACAGATACCAGCCCAAGGCGGCGGCCAGCAGGACGATCAGCCACGGGCCGAATTTGAGCTGGGTGGGCGGTGAAGTGCGGCGCATCCCGAATGGTTCTTTCCAGAAATCGGTGGACAGCCGCGCAAGCGGCTGCTTTCCACATGGACAGATAGCCTCAAAACAGACTTGCAGCATACACGATCTCTTGGGCAACTGCAACCCCCAGGGGGCCGGCGGCGGTGTGCCGGGGTGTGGGACGGCAATGACACCTTCGACGGTAGTAGGGCGGGCTGTTTGTAGGGCGAAGGGACACTTCGCCCTGCAGCCACCCTGCCCTGTGACACGGACATGACCGCAGCCGACCTTCAGCAGCACCTGACCACATGGAACTGGCGGTCCGACGCCAGGTGCGCAAACGCGATGTCAGTTTCGGCCCCCAATCACGAGACGGGGCACAGGCCTGGGATACCTTCCAAACCCTGGCCGCCACCGCCGCCCAACTCGGCGTGGGGTTCTTTCACGACCTCCGCGACCGCATTGTCATGCCGGAGACTACCCTTAGGGCCTAGCCGAATAACCTGGCTGCGCGAAAAGCGATCAGGGCACAAGTGAAATGACGCCTAACGTCAACCGTCACTACGGGACGGCACGGCACGCACGACCCGCCCCATCGGGGCGGATGAATTTAGAGAGGGCACGGCAACACGACCCGCCCCATCGGGGC
>CAIOHJ010000353.1 GCA_903858085.1 uncultured Chloroflexota bacterium | reverse complement strand
CGAACTGCGTGCGCTGCGCGACCAGGGACACACCATTTTGTTTGTCTCACACCGGCTGGAGGAGGTGCTCGAACTGGCGGACCGGGTGACTGTGCTGCGCAGGGGACGGGCGGTGGCCACGCTGCCTGCGCTGGGCACCACGCGCAGCGAGCTGGCCGAGCGGATGGTGGGGCGGGCTGTGCTCTTTGCGTCGCGCCGCCGGCCGCAGGCGGCCGGAGAAGTGCTGCTCACCCTCGCCGGGTTGCGTGCCGTGGACAGCCAGGGGCGCGTCTCTCTGCACGACATCTCCCTGCAGGTGCATGCGGGCGAACTGGTCGGGGTGGCTGGCGTCGAGGGCAACGGGCAGCTTGAGCTGGTCCACGCGATCGTGGGTCTGCTGCGGCCGGAGGCTGGCAGGATTGTGGTGGCAGGGGCAGAGCTGACGGCGGCGCCGATCCTGGCCCGGCGGCGTGTGTTGGCTTTTGTGGCGCAGGATCGTGGACGAATGGGGGGGAGCCTGTCCGCCTCGGTGGTGGAGAATGCGATCATGACACACCACCGGCTCAACCGGCGTCTGCTGCGCTGGCGGGGCTGGCTGCTCGATGTGCGGGCCGCTCGCCGCTTTACAGCCGAGCTGGCGGCCCGCTTTGCGGTCAGCACACCAGCCCTCGCCGCCCCGCTGAAGACCTTGTCCGGCGGCAACCAGCAAAAGGTGATCCTGGGGCGTGAGCTGCTGCTCGACTGCCCGGTGATCCTGCTCGACCAGCCGACCCGCGGGCTGGATGTCGGGTCGATCGAGTACGTGCACGACCAGATTCTGGCGATGCGCGCGGCGGGGCGAGCGCTGTTGATGGTTTCGGCCAGTTTGGAAGAGCTTTTTTTGCTTGCGGACCGCATCGTTGTGCTGCATCGGGGCACCTTGGTCGCCGACGTGCCGGTAGAGCAGACGACGGTCGAGCAGGTAGGCCGTTGGATGTTGGAAGGGGCGCAGGGAGATGGCTAAGCTCTTCAACGGTCTGCTGGGCGTCGGGGTTGCCCTGGCGCTCGGCGCTTTGCTGATGCTTGTGCAGGGGTACAACCCGTTGGCCAGCTATGGGGCGCTGCTGCAGTTTTCGGTGGCTGACTCCTACGCGCTGGCAACGACCTTCACAAACGCTGTGCCTTTGGTGCTGACCGGGCTGTCGGCGGCGCTGGCGTTTGCATCTGGGCCGGTGAATCTGGGGCAGCCAGGCCAGCTGCTGATGGGGGCGCTGGCTGCCACGGTGGGCGGGCTGTTTCTGGACCTGCCCCCGCTGCTGATGGTGCCGCTGCTGCTGCTGCTGGCGATGGCGGGCGGGGCGCTGTGGGCCGGGCTGGCAGCGCTGCTGCGCCAGGTTTTTCAGATGAGCGAATTTATCGTCACCCTGATGCTCAACATGGTCGCCGACTTCTTCACGATCTGGGCGATCACCTCCCCTCTCCAGGACAGCACAGCCTATTCGCCGATGACAGCGCCGATCGCGCAGAGCGGCTGGCTGCCGGAGTGGGGAGAGTGGAACAGCGCTGTGGTGTGGATGCTGGCAGCGGTGGCGGCGACATGGTTTTTCTTGCGGCGCACGCGCGCTGGCTACGAATGGCGGATCGGCGGACAAAATTCGCTCTTCGCCCGTCTGGGGGGATGTCCGGTCGACCGCAATTTCGTGTGGGTGATGCTGCTGACCGGCGCGCTGGCTGGGTTGGCCGGAGGGTTGGTGGTGATGGGGGGGCCGCACCGTTTTTTGCGCGGGTTGGGGGCAAACGATGGCTGGGACGGTGTCATGGTGGCGATCGTGGCCAACAACAGCCTGCCCGGCGTCTTTTTGTACGGCCTGTTCTTTGCAGCGATCCAGAGCGGGGCGCTGGGCATGGAGCTGATCACAGGGGTCCCGAGTGAGATCGCGATGGTGCTGCAAGGCGTGTTGGTGCTGGCGATCGTCGCCAGCCGCGAGGCATTGCAGCAGGTGACAGCCCGGCTGGCTGTACGCCGGCGCGTGTTGGAGCGGACAACATGAATTTGTGGACTGGGCTGCTCAACGGTGCGATCTCCGGTGCGACATCGATCTTGCTGGCTGGGCTGGGGGGGGCCTTTACCTACTATGCCGGGGTCTTCAACATTGCGATGGAAGGCATGATGTTGATGGCAGCGTTTTGTGCTGTGTGGGGGTCGTTCACATTTGCTTCCTGGGTGGCGGGTCTATTGCTGGCGGTGGTTGGTTCGCTCGGGCTGGCGCTGCTCTTCATCTTGTTTGCTGTTTTTCTCGACACCGACGAGTTTGTGACGGGGATTGCGCTCAACCTCTTTGCCTTGGGCGCAACGACCTATCTGCTGCGCCAGAGCTTTGGGGTCAAAGGAGTCTATGCTGGGTCGGACATCGAGCCGATCCCAGCGCTGACACTGCCGTGGGTGGCAGAGATTCCGTGGATTGGGCCTGTGGTGGCTGGCCACAACCTGATTGTCTACGCTGCGGTGGTGGCTACGGTGGCCAGCGCATGGCTGATTTTTCGAACCCGTTTTGGGCTGCGTCTGCGCGCAGCGGGCTACAACCCGGCCAGCCTGGACTCGTCTGGGGTATCGGCCAGGCGGATGCGTGTGTATGCGCTGTTGCTCTGTGGGGTGTTGTGTGGGCTGGCGGGTGCTTTTTTGTCGTTGGGCTATGTGACCCTCTTTTCTGAGAACATGACCGCCGGCCGTGGCTGGATCTCGCTGGCCGCGATCATTTTGGTGGGCGGCAACCCCTGGGGCGTGGCGTTGATCTCGTTGCTTTTCGGGCTGGCCGACGTCGCAGGGCTGCTGCTGCAAAGCTACCAGATTCCTGCCCAGTTCACTGCCATGACCCCCTACCTGGCCACCTTGGTTGCACTCTATGTCTACGCTCGTCGTGCTGCCTGACCATTTCGGGGGTCAAGTACAGGGGTCAGCTTTGACCCGGCAGCTGCGCCCCTCGAAGGTCCGGCTGGCACAGCGAAACCAGGCACAGTGAAACCAGGCACAGTGAAACCAGGCACAGCGGTTTCAGGCTCCCACACGCAGGTATGAGAGCCTGAAACCGTGTTTTGTCAATCCTGCTCCCCAGTTGCATCCAACAATTCATAGGTGATCTGCAACTGCATGGCCAGTCGCAGTTGTCCCAACTGAATGGGTGCGCGCTCGGCGCCGCCTACCCCGAGCTGCAGACTGCTGATCGAGTTGTTATAGAAGCCACCGGTGCCGCCAATCACTTCGCTGATGCTGAGAATGCGCCCTACCTGGACACCGGTCAGCGCTGCCAGCTCCTGGGCGTTGGTGTTGGCTGCCTCAACCGCCAGTTGGCGTGCTTCAGAGCGGGCTGCGGTTGCGTCGTCGAGCAGAAACTCGATGCCAAAAATGTTGTTGGCACCCGCTGTGATCGCGGCTTCGATCACTTCGCCAATGCGGTCGAGGTCACGGATGATGACTGTCACCATGTTGCTGACACGATACTGCACCGCCGTGTCGCTGGTCGATGCGTCCATGCCGAAATTCTCCGCATAGACATTGAAACTGTTTGTTTGGAGATCGCGTTCCTCGATGCCCAGTTCGAGCAGCGTCGCCAGCAGCATGTCGACAATTCGGCTGTTTTCGGCAGTCGCTTCTTCGACCGAGCTGCGCACAATTTCGACACCGATGTTGGTGCGCGCCACGTTGGGTTCAACGTTGACAACTCCCTCTCCGACGACGGTGATCGTGCGCGGCCCAACAGATGCTGCGTCTTGCGCAAACACAGTCGGTGTACGCAGCCAGCTTCCCCCACCCAAAACGCCGGTCACCGACAATGCTGTCACCAGCGCAATGGCCAGAAAACGACGGGTTTGAACGCCTGGCATATTCAAGTATCCTTTCGTGATGCAAGCTGTCTCCAGCACAATGTTGCTGTTCCCCACTATAAACGATGGAGCAACGGTGAGGGTTCCGACGCCCTACTCACTCCATCCTGCCCGGATCCTCGCGTTCTTCTTCTGATTGGTTTGGGTGTCTGCAAGCGAGAGCCTCACAGTCGATTTGTTTTCAAATTTTG
>CAIOHJ010000352.1 GCA_903858085.1 uncultured Chloroflexota bacterium | reverse complement strand
GAGAAAACTGGTAGGTGCTGGCCATCCCGACCGCAAAAGCGAGCAGAAAGCTGAGCTGGTAGCCCAGGAGAGAGCCTCCCTGCCATTGGTTGCCGGCGTGGATGATCCAGCCGGCGGCGGACGAGCAGAGCAAGGTTGCCAGCCCCATGGTCAGGTTGCGCATGCTGAAATAGCGCCCACGCATGAAATCGGGCACGATCTCTGCCACCAGGGCTGTCCAGGCTGGGTTGGCGAAGTTGGCGCTGAAGGCGCGCGCGCCGTTGATCGCGGCGATCGCAAGGACAGCGATGGGCGGCGGCAGGGTGAGCAGCGGCAGCAGGGCCAGCAGCAGCACCATCAGCCGGGCCATCCCGCCGCCGCTCCACACAACGGTCTCTTTGCGGTGTCCGATCATTTCGATCAGGCGGGCGCCTGGAAAGAGGGCGGTGGCCCCTGCCAGGTTGCCGATGGCCGTAATCCAGCCTACCTGCTGGTTGGTGGCGCCGTAGGCCAGTGCAAAGAGGGGAATAAAGGCCAGGTAGAACGATTCGCTGGCGGCTGCGAAGATGCCGTCGAGCCAGAAGTGGCGCAGGTTGCGCATCTGGCGAATTGTCAGCGGCTGGGGGGCCTGCTGGTCCAGGCTGCGTTCGATCGGGCGGCGGATCAGGTACCAGTTCCAGCGCTGTGGGCGCAGGTGGTCGAACACACCGATGCGCCGTTGGGGGATGTAGTCGAGCAGGTGCAGCATGCGTTCTTCTCGCTCGGGGGAGCGGCGGAGTTCGCTCTCTGTGGGTTTGTTCATGGGCACAAGGCCTGGCGCAGCGCTGCCTTTTGGACTTTTCCCATGGCGTTGGTGGGCAGCGTGGTCGCCAGAAACACGCGCCGCGGGACTTTGTAAGGGGCCAGATGTTGGCGGCAGAAGTCGATCACTGCGCTGGTTTCCAGGGGGGGGCCCGGGTGCAGGAGGAGCACTGCAGTGACACGCTCCCCCCATTCGGGGTCCGGGCACCCGAAGACTGCGCTGGCAGCGATGGCTGGGTGGGAGGCCAGCACCCGTTCTACCTCGGGCGGGTAGACGTTGAAGCCGCCGCTGATGATCAGATCTTTGGAGCGTCCTTGGAGGGTGATGTAGCCGTCTGGTTCGCGCAGCCCGAGGTCGCCGGTGCGCAGCCAGCCGTCGGCGGTAAAGGCTTCGGCAGTTTTGGCTGGCTGGCGCCAGTAGCCCTTGCAAACATTGGCGCCGCGCACCTGTACAGCCCCGACAACCCCGTCGGGAAGGGGCTCTTCGGTCGTGCTGTCGACGATGCGTACTTCCACCCCAGGCAGCGGCAGCCCGACCGATCCGCAGCGTCGCTCGCCGTGCAGGGGGTTGGAGAGGGTCATGCCTGTTTCGGACATGCCGTACCGTTCGAGCAGACGAATGCCGAACAGCTGCTCGAAGCGCTCAAAAAGTTCTTCAGGCAGACGGTCGGACCCTGAGGTGGCCAGACGCAGATGGCGCAGGCTGTAGCGTTCGGCGCCGGGCAGGTCGACCAGCCGGCGGTGGATTGTCGGGACTCCCATCAAGATGCTGCAAGGGCGCTGTACCAGCAGATCCAGGCTCTGCTGGGGGTCAAAGCGGGGGAGCAGCAGTGTGGTGGCGCCGGCGTGCAGCGCGCCGTGCAGCGCTACCAACAGCCCATGGATGTGAAAGAGCGGCAGCACGTGCAGCAAAAGATCCTCGGCGCACCATTCCCAGGCTGCATGCAGGCTGTTGAGATTGGCAGTCAGGTTGCCGTGGGTCAGTTCGGCTCCCTTGGGCTGCCCGGTGGTGCCGCTGGTGTAGATCATCAGGCAGGTGGCGTCGGGGGGGAGGGGGGCTGAGTTCTCTGCCGGGTAGGGGGCAATCAGGCTGGCCAGCAGAGGGTCTTTGGCGCTGTCGACCACAATCGCTTCCGCTGATAGCTGCCCCAGCTCGGTGGCTGGGGAGGTAAACAGCAGGCACGCCTCGGCGTCGGCCAGAAAATAGGCCAGCTCTGCGGCAGGGCAGGCGGGGTTGAGGGGCAGGCTGACTGCCCCCAGCCGCAGCGTGGCCAGGTGTAGCAGGACAAAGGGCAGCCCTTTGGGCAGGTGAATGGCCACGCGGTCGCCGGGCTGGACGCCGTGTGCCTGGAGCAGCCCCATGGCCTGTTGGACAATCTGCTCCAGCTCCCCGTAGGAGAGGCGGAGCGGGGAGTCGTCCAGCCATTCGATGGCGGTTTGGTGGGGGCGGGCCAGGCAATGGCCGCGCAGCGTTTCCAGGAAGAGAGGGCTGCTCATTGTGAGATGGTCGGCAGGTAGAGGTAGCTGTTGACCAAACGGGAGACTGCCGGCAGGTAGAGTGTGTTGGCCTGTGCCGCCGACGAAACGGGGGCTGTGGGCAAGGCTTGGCGGCTGGCTGGGACGCTGTCGAGGGTGATGAGCGGCTGCGTCAGCGGCGGTTTGTCAGGGTCGACACCTCCGGCCACGCCGGCCACGCTGGCCGTGCCGGTACCGGGGCTGATCTGGACCGAGAGCTGGTAGGTGGCGGCGGTGTAGCCGTAGATTTCGATTTGAAAGTCGCCCTCTGCGTCGCCGATAAAATCGCTGCTGCTGGGGCTGAAGCGCACGCTGTCCACGGCCGAGCCGGCCAGGTTGCTGACGTAGGGGGGGGCGTCCGGGTTGGGAGGCCAGAGGTAGAGATCGGGGTCTCCCTCGACGGGGGTCAGCGTGACGACGACCTGGTCGCCGGGGGCCAGGGTATAGCGGTAGGTGTTGGCCTGGTTCAGCCCGACCCTGGCGGTGGGGGGCACATAGTTGATACGTTCTTTGAACGGGAAGAGTGAAATGTTGCCGCCTTGGTCGGCGACCCAGGCATGCAGGTATTTGACCCCAGGCGAGGAGAGCAGCGTCCAGCTGTAGTCGCTGCTGGCGGTGGCAAAGTCCAGCCAACCGGAGTGGCGTGCGGGCACCCACTGATTGGCGCCCGGGCTGAACTCGAATTCCTGGTAGAGCACCGACTGGATCCCGCTGCTCGGTGTCGGGTCTGACGCGCGCACATCCAACTGGACATTCAGATCGGCGCTGCTGTCGGCGCCGTCGTCGGCTGTGAAGGCGTCGACGCGCGGGGCCACTGCATCTCTGCCCGACGGCAGCACGGTCAGCGTGCGGCTGACCAGATTGTTGGTTTCCAGCGTCTCTTCGATCGACCCGTCCGGGTCGATGAGGGCGTAGAGGGTATAGGCGCCAGGGGCGGGCGGCGTCCATTGGATCGCTGCGGTGCTCTCCGACGACTGCGGGGAGAGCAGTGGCAGGGTGGCTTCACCGAGCCAGTTGGCGGCCATTGTTGGGTCGTCGACATAAAAATGAACCTTGAGATTGGCGAGCGTGTTCTTGCCGCCTTGGCGGGTGACGACCAGCCCGAGGTCGCTGGGAGCAGCTGCCCGGACTGTGGTGGGGGAACTCCAGAGCTGGCTGCTGGGGGCATACAGGTCGTCGTACGTTTCGTCGAGGCTCAACAGGGTATAGGCGTCGGGCGCGGTGGCGGTGGTGCCGTCGGGGTTGGTGACGTGCAGATCGTAGGTGCCTGTTGCCACTGTGGGGGAGACGACCGCCCGCAGAAAAGTGGGGGGGATTCCGGCGGTGGGGAGGTGGAGTGCTCCGAGCCGGACAGTGGCGCCTGCGGCCAGGTTGAACCCTTGGAGATAGATTTTATTCTCGACGCCGGCCACTCCCTGGGGGGGGGAGACTGAGAAGAGGGCGGGGCCATTCCCGATCACCATGAATTCTTGGGCCAGCAGGGCGGTCTGTCCGTCGGGGTTGGCGACGATCAGGTCGTAGATTCCTTGAGGAAGTCCTGCGGGCACGACTGCGGTGAGCTGTTCGCTGCTGATGCGGCGGACGGCGAGCAAGGAATAGGGGCCCAGTTTGAGGGTTGGCGTCTCTTGGAAGCCGGTGCCAGAGAGTGTGACAGTGGTGCTGGCCGCATTGCTGGCAGCGAACGGCTCGACGGTGAAAAGTTGTAGAAAGCCAGAGGAGGGGGGGATTGGGGGAGGGTAGGGGGCTGGGTAGGCGCTGGTGGGGGTAGGAGGGGGGGTGGAGGTGGGGGGAATTGGGTAGGCGCTCTGTCGCTGTGGGGGGAGAAAGCTCTCTGCCTGGGCTTCAGGGCCGCGAAGCGCGAGAATTCCCCAGGCCGTGGCTGCCACCAATGCCAGCAGAAGCAGGGAATCGAGCCGGCGAGAGAAGGAGTGCCTGGAGCGGTCTGTTGGCTGAAGCATCGTTGACTCCTGAATGGTGCTGAATCCTGCGGACAGGCGATCGCCTGTCCGCAGGGTTTCCTTCCAAATGACGGAGGGAATACCATGATTCTATCACAAAAGGGCAGGAGGGAGCGGTTTAGATCAAAATTGGGTGCTCAGCCATTGGGTTTTTCCGGTGGCGATGGCTCGTCGGGCTGCCTCGACGATTTCGACGACATGGCGCCCCTGTTCGCCGCTGGCCCGGCAGGGGCGATCTTCGACGATGGCGTCGACCAGTTCCATGATGTCGACGTAGAGGTGGGGTTCTTCAAACTGCAGGTGTTCCGGGGTCAGGTAGGGGCAGGCGGTGAGTGGGATGGCTTCTTCGAGCGGGGTGTTGAGGGCCCACGAGCCGCTGGGGCGGGTACGGAAGCGCAGCGGGTAGCCGCTGGCGCCGTCGACCTCGGTGATTTCCAGGGAGCCATGGGTGCCGTAGAGGCTCATGCCTCCCCAGGGGTTCATCGATCCGCCGACACAGTCGGCGCCGATGGCGACGCCGAGTGTGCCGTTGTGAAATTCGAGCAGCAGGGCGTTGTTGTCTTCGACCTCGATGCCGATGGTGCTGCCGTGCCAGCTGCGCTCTGGCATCAGCTGGTTGCCCAGTCCGGCCACGCGGCGCACCGGGCCCAGCACGCTGGTCGCCAGCTGCAGGGCGTAGACGGTCACATCGGGCAGCGGGCCGGCACCGGCTCGATAGTACCAGGTTGGGTCGATGGCGTTCAGGGTGCCCTCCTGTTTGCGGATCGGTTCGTGTTCGTGGCCGAAGCCTGGGGTATAGGTGTAGGCGACTGCCGGTCGGCCCAGCGCCCCGCTCTCCACGACGGCACGCAGCCGGGCTGTGGACGGGAAGAGTTCGAAGCCGGGGGCGGCGGCTAGCTTGACCTGCATGCGGTCGCGGGCGGCCAGCAGGTCGTCGGCTTCGGCGAGCGTCGTGGTCATCGTCTTTTGCACATAGACATGTTTGCCGGCGGCGATGGCGCGCAGGGCGTGGGCAAAGTGCTGTTGGATCGGGGTGATGACCAGCACGAGGTCGAGGTCGCTTTGGGCCAGCAGCGTGTCGATGTCGGTGAACCAGGCGGGGATCGACCATTGCAGTGCGGTCTGGGCGGCGCGTTCGGGTACGCTGTCGACTGCGGCGACCAGCTCGACCCGCTGGCGGGCATCGGGCAGGCTCAGGTGGGGCAGCACCCCACGCTGCGAGACACTGCCACAGCCGACCAGGGCAGCGCGTAAAGGGCGAGTTTTCATCGAATCCTCCTCACACAAATAGACAGATGACGGGTGTGGCCAGCCGTCCCCGGCTGCGCCGTTGCCACACGTTGAAGTCTCTTTTCAGTCGATGGCAACGGCGCAGCCGGTGGCGGCAGACTCCTGGGCTGCTTCAACAATTTGCAGGACATGGGCTGCCTGTTCGAACCCCAGCAGTGGTTCGCAGCGCCCTTCGATGCAGTCGAGCAGATGTGCGATCCCCAGCAGATGGTCGGGGCCGCGGCTGCGTCCTGGGAGATTGGGGGGGAAGGGGGGAGGGATCTCCTGCCAGCTGCCGCCGCGGCGGCGCAGCTGCACTGGCTGGTCGACATAGATCGGGTCGAACGCGATCGTGCCGGCCAGCCCATGCAATTCGACTGCTGGGCTGCGGGTGTCGACGACCACGGCGTTGGCGGCCACGTGGGCAAAACAGGCGTTGCCGAAGTCGAGCAGCAGCTGCCAGTGGTCGGCGGCTTCGATCGGCACGCGCAGCCCGGTGTAGGGTCCGGTGTCGACGGTGAAGCTTTCCTGCACGCGAGCGACCAGAGCGGTGACACGCTGGACAGGCCCCAGCAGTGCGGTGAGTGCGTGCAGCGGGTAGACCCCCATGTCCAGCATGGGGCCGGCACCGGCGGCAAAGAAGGGAGTGGGGTCTGAGGGGTAGCCATCCCACGGGGGGACCCCGAAGAGGCCTTGCCCGTGGGCGGAGTGGACGGGGCCGATCGTCTCTTCTGCGAGCAGCTGGCGGACAAACTGCAGCTGGGGGAAGAGGCGGATGGAGGGGGCGCAGAGGGCCTGGCGGCCCTGCTGGCGGGCCAGGCTGGCCAGTGTGCGGGCAGAGCGGGCGTGGTTGGCTGCTGGTTTTTCGCTGTAGAGGTGGTAGCCGGCTTCCAGGATTGCCCGGTTGGTGGCGTCGTGGAGGGGGATCGGTGTGAGGTTGACGACTGCGTCGGCGGCGTGTTCGGCGAGCATCTGCTCAAAGTCTGTGTAGCCGTAGGGGATCTTGTAGTGCTGCTGGGCCCAGCGCAGCCTTTCGGGGGTGCGGGTGCAGACGGCCACGAGCTCGGCGCGGCCGGCCAGGCGGTGAAATTCAGGGAGATAATCGCGCTGGGCGACGTCGCCGCAGCCGAGCAGAGCCAAGCGGATGGGAGCCATTCTGGTTCAGCCTTTCACACCGGTGAGGGTGACGCCTTCGATAAAATAGCGCTGCAGGGCGAAGAAAGCAGCGATCAGGGGGGCGGTGATGGTGAGGGCTGCAGCGGTGATCAAATTCCACTGCAGGGCGAAGCGGCTTCGGAAGGCATAAAGCCCGATCGAAAAGGGATAGCGGCTGGAGTCGTCCAGGTAGAGCAGTGGCCCCAAAAAATCGTTCCAGGCGTAGATAAAATTGAAAATTGCGACCACGATCAGGGCTGGTTTGACCAGCGGCAGGATGATCTGCCAGAGCACCCGGAAATCGCTGGCTCCGTCGACATGGGCGGCGTCGCTCAGCTCGACCGGGATGGTGAGCATGAACTGGCGGAGCAGAAAGATATTGAAAGCGCTGGCAAAAAAGTAGGGGACGATCAGCGGGGCGTAGGTGCCTACCAGCCCCATGCGTTGAAAAAGCACGTAGGTGGGGATCAGTGTAACGACGCCGGGCAGCAGCAGGGTGGCGAGTGTGATGGCAAAAAGCAGGTCGCGGCCGACAAAGCGCATGCGGGCGAAGGCATAAGCGACGACGGCGGAGGAAACCACTGTGCCGATTGTGGAGACGACGCAATAAAAGAGTGTGTTGCCCATCAGCTGCCAGAAGGGGAAGGCGGGTGCGGTCAGCGTGTCCAGGTAATTTTGCCACTGGGGGGAGTGGGGCCACCAGATCGGTGGGATTGTCAAGATCTGGTCGAGCGGTTTGATCGAGGTGATGAGCAGCCACCAGAGGGGGATCAAAAAGAGCAGTGCCACTGCGATCAGCAGCAGATGGCTCAGCACAGGCTCTGTCCAGCGGCGAAGGTTCATCTGGGGTGCCTCCTGGTCAAAAAAGGCAGAAATGGGGGATGGTGCTGGCTGGCGGGTGTCATCGGGGGGGGGCTCCTTCGTAATGTACCCAGCTGCGCGAAGAGCGTACGACGAGCAGGGTCAGCAGGACCAGGGCCAGGAAGAGGACGACGGCCATCGCGGAGGCGTAGCCCATCGAAGCGTAGCGGAAGCCTTGCCGGTAGAGGTGTACCATGTAGACCAGCATAGAATTGAGCGGTCCTGCAGCGGTGGCGCCGGTGGCGGTGGCGGTGGCGATGAAAGCTGTGGTAAAAACTTGAAACGAGGCGATCAGCGTGATCAACAGGTTGAAGAAAATGGTTGGGGTGAGCAGCGGGATCACCACACGCCAGTAGCGCTGCCAGCGGTTGGCGCCGTCGATGGTGGCGGCTTCGAGCAGGGACTGGGGGGTATCTTTGAGCCCGGCCAGAAAGATCAGCATTGGCTGGCCGACCCCGACCCAGAGCGAGATGAGGATCAGCGACGGTTTGGACCAGGTGGCGCTGTGCATCCAGCCCAGCTTGGGCAGGCCGAGTGTTTCCAGTGCGGCGTTGGCCAGCCCGGCGCGCGGGTCCAGGATCAACATCCAGAGCAGGGTGGTGACCACGGCTGGCACCAGGCTGGGCAGGTAGAAGGCTGTGCGGTAGAAGCCGATGCCCCGTGTGCTGTGGTTGAGCAGGGTGGCCAGCAGCAGCGCCACCAGCATCTGCAGCGGCACGGAAACGACCGTGTAGTAGAGGGTGTTCCAGACTGCCAGCCAGAAGAGTTCATCTTTGGCGAACATGACCTGGAAATTTTCCAGGCCGATCCAGGCGGGTGGCTGGATCACGGTGTAGCGGGTCAACGAAAAATAAAACGAAGCCAGCATGGGGTAGGCGGTAAAGACTGCCAGCGAGATCAGCCAGGGAGAGACGAACAGATAGGCGCGCGCTGTATCGCGCAGACGGCGGGACATGGGCATCTCCTCTCTTGTCTGCATCCGCCTGGGGCATGCCCCAGGCGGATGCAGACGCAGTGCAGACTATGCGGACTGGAGGGTTTCCTCCAGTTTGGCCTGGATCAGCGCCTGGGCCTCGTCCAGGGCTTCTTGCACCGTCTTGGCTTTGCCCAGAACGGCGGTGACAGCGCTCTGCAGCGTGTCGGAGGCAAAGTTGTTGATGGGCGAATCCCACATGGGGGCGGCATATTCCAGCGCGTCGAGGAAGAAGCGGTGGAGCTCCAGGGCCCGTTCTTCGCCGACCTTGTCGATCAGCGCCTGGGTGACGACGTCGCGCGAGGCCCCGCGCCAGGCTGGGGTATCTGGGATGGCGCGGTACCAGATTTCCCAGCCTTTGGTGCAGAAGTGTTCGATGAAGAGGAAGGCTTCGTTGGGGTGGGTGCCGCCTTTGGGTTGGGCGAACCAGTTGGGCCAGAAGCCGGAGGCTGTGCCGGTGCCGCTGGGCCCGTAGGGCAGGGGGGCGACCTCCCACTGGAAGGGGAAGTCGACGTCGGTCATAATCCAGCTGCCGTCGGCTTTGATCGAAGAGAGGCCGTTGTAGTAGGCCGAGTTGTCGTGCGGGTAGGAGCTGCCCCAGTTGCCGAGAATGTTGAGCTTTTCGAAGTCTCCGCCGTAGGCCTGGTCGATCCAGGAGGCCCAGCTTTCGACCCAGCCGAGGTTTTCCGGGCTGTTGACGGTGTAGACGCTGTTGGCGGCGTCGAAGATCTGGCCGCCGTTGAGTTTGCTCCAGACCGGGTAGAGCCAGGTAGCGTCCCAGGGGGGCATGAAGCCGATCTCTGTGAGTTCGCCGTTTTCGCGGGTTGTCAGCTCATCGGAGAGGGCGCGCAGATCTGCCCAGGTGGTGGGGAAATCGGCGCGTGTCATTGGGATGCCGCGTTCGGTGAAGCGGTCGGTGTTGAAGAACATGGCGGCCCCTGCGGCGGAGGCGGGCAGGCCATAGGTCTGTCCCTGCCATTTGCAGGTATTGAGCACATTTTCGTAAAAAGAGTCTGGGGTTGCCAATTCAGCCTGGCCCATGAGCTCGTCGATCGGGGTGAGTGCGCCCAACGCGCCGTATTGGGAGGGGGCGTCCCAGAGGGTGATGGTGTCGGGCGGGTTGCCGGCAGCGATGCGGGAGAGCATGATCTCGACCAGGTCGCCGCCGCCGGGAGGGCCGCCGCTGAGTTCGTACTCGATTCGGATGTTGGGGTGTCTGGCCTCGAAATCTCCGATAATCTGGGGGACGATCTCCTGAACGGTGGGGGTGCTGAAGCCGTTCCACCAAGAGAGGGTGGTCTGTTCCCCTGCTGCAGCGGGGGCTGCGGCGGGGGCTGCGGCGGGGGCACAGGCTGCCAGCGTCGCAGTGCCGAGTGCCAGCCCTGCGATCTGCAGGAAGTGGCGTCGGCTGATCGAATTGTGGACAAGACGGTCTTTCATAGGGTTCCTCCTGAGCAAGAATCGGTATCACGATGAACAGGACGGACGCAGAGCGTCGTCAGCGCAGATAAGCGTCTCCGAAATGGCCTGTTTCGGCTGCCAGGCGCAGCGGGGGGCCGGGGGGCAGCCAGCTTGGCTGGCGTGCTGTGGGGGGGGGCATCTGCCAGTGGGCCGGGCGAACCAGCCGCGCACAGATCAGCAGCGGCTGGCCTGGGTCTTGGAAATCGCGTTCGGAGGGGGTCAGCTCGCGGGCTGGCAGGTTGAGCAGGAATGCATTTTTGGCCAGCAGGTTGCCGTAAAGGGTGAGCTGGTAGTCGGCGGGGGTCAGCCCGACTTCGTGCAGAAGATTTTCGACCTGGACCGGGGTAAAAAACCAGTGCATGTAGAGGGGGGCGCCGGTGCCCATATCCAGCCCATCTGCAAAATAGAAATCGGTGCACCAGAAATTGGTGAGGAGCACTCCACCAGGGACGAGCAGGCGGAGTGCGTGGTAGAGTGCGGAGCGGATGTCGAAGATCACATTGGTGGTGAACTGCATCAGGAAGCAGTCGTACTGTTCGCCGGGCACCCCATCGGCGCGTGCCAGGTCGGCGACGATGCGGACCGCAGGGCTGTGGGGGGTGAGGTCGATGGCGTCGGCCTGGGTGAGTGCGGTGCCGCCGTAGTGGCGGAGGGTCGCTGTTTCGCCGATTTCGAGGCCGCGACCGCGCAGATCGGGGCGTTGGCGCTCCAGAAAATCTGCCCAGTAGTAGCGGATCACCGAGAGCTCTTCCTGGCGACCTGCGGCCAGCGGGCGCAGTCGGCGCCACTGCAAGCTGCGCAGCTGGCGGATCAGCGGCCAGCTGCGCCAGTTGCGGCGGTGTTTGACTTCAGGGTATTGCAGGTACCACGGTGGTGTCTGGGACATCAGCGACTCCCCTGGTTGACAGAGCAACGCTCGAACTGGCACGTCAGCCGTGCTGGCTCTTCTGAAAGATGCGGGCTGCGGCGCCGATGATGCCGGCGTCGCAGCCGGTCACTGCGGGCACGATCGGCACCTGGCGGCTGGCGTCGGCGTAGATGTGGGCGCGGGCGGTGGCCAGTGCCTGCGCCCAGTACAGCCCTGCGGCCAGCCCGACCCCGCCGCCGACGACCACGGCGGCAGGGTCGAGCACATTCACCAGCCAGGCCAGCGCGCTGCCGAGTGCCTCGCCGCCGCTGCACAGGATCTGGGTGGCGTGCGGGTCGCCCTTGGCTGCGTCGGCGACGATCTCCTCGACACGGCGGGTGTCGGCCCGGTGGCGGCGATAGCGCTGGGTCAGGCCGGCTCCAGAAGCAAAGGCTTCGAGGGCGAACTCGACCTTGCGTTCTTGTTCGTCGAAGACCGTGACGGGCATCGTGGCCAGCACCAGCGCATTGCCGTGCACGCCGGTGTAAGGCTGTCCGTTGAGCACCAGGCAGCTGCTGATGCCGGTGCCGACATTGACATACAAAAAGGTGGCGAGGCCGCGGCCGGCGCCGTAGCGGGCTTCGGCCAGGGCATGGGCTCGGATGTCTGCTTCGACGACAGCGTCGGCTGTGCGTTCGGCGAGAAGGGCCTGGATGGGCAGGCCGCGCCAGGCGATCGTGTCGTCGCTGGCGATCTGGCCGTCTGGGGTGACGAGCTCGCACAGGCTGAGCCCTGTGCCGACCACAGGGCGGTGGAGCGAGCGGGCGCTGTCGAGCAGGCTGTCGGCGAGCGTCAGCACCAGGTCGAGGACGGCGAGGCTGTCGGCCGCGGTGGGTGCACTGCGGCGCAGCAGGACCGTGCCCTGTGGGTCGACCAGGCCAGCGGCGACCTTGGTGCCGCCGACATCGATGCCGAGGGCGACGTGAGAATGCTCTGGGCCAGCAGGCCCGTCTGGAGCGCCGGAGCGCCGGGGAGAGGGAGCAGCAGACACCGTGTGCACCTTTCAGCGGTAGGTCGGCGCGACGCCGAACAAACACTCGACCGGCTGGTCGGTGAGATTGTGGAACTCGTGGCAGGAGCCGGCGGGCAGGAAGAAGCCGTCGTGTTCGTGCAGCTCGAACCAGTTGGGCCCATCGGCTTTGTCGGGGCAGAAGAGGTGGAGGGTGCCCTGGGTCAGGTAGAGGCTTTTGTCCCCGGGATGGCAGAGACGGCCGCTGCGGTGTCCTGGGGGCAGGAGCAGCTTGCCGACGGTCAGGTGTTCGGTCGAACAGAGCAGGCCGACGAGGAGCTGGCCGCCTTCGAAGCGCCAGAGCAGATCCTGGTCGCGCACGACGGTGATCGTCTGGGTCTGTTCGATCGCGGCGCGTTCCATCGGCCAGCGTCCGAGGGCCTGGTCGTTGGTGTAGCAGGAGTCGGTGAGCAAGGGTTTGGTGCGGGCGTAGACTCCTGAGGTGCCCTGGGAAGGGGGGGGGGCAAAGAATTCCAACACCCGCAGCGGATCAGTCCCATAATTGAAGGCATGGTGCCAGGTATCGCGGCGAAAAAAGGCAGCTTCGCCGGGCAGCACCCGCTGCACCTCGCCGTATTCGGGGTTGGCGATCACCATGGTTCCGCTGAGCACATAATAGATCAGATCGGCGCCGAAGATCGTACGGAATTCGGCGGAGTGGCGGAAGGAGCCGCCAGGAGCCAGCCCCCAGACGATCTGGTGGATCTGGGCGCTGGACACATAGATCCAGTCGGCGACCTGGCCGGCTTCGGCGTCTCCCCAGAGGTGGCGGGCGGTGCCGGCATAGGGCAGCGGGGTGGGCTCATGGTAGTTGGGGCGGGGTGAAGGTTTGTATTGGGTCATAGTCGGCTGTCAGTTGGTGGGGTCGTGTTGGAGATGGGCGGCGTCTTCTGTCTTTTCTCCGCTCAAATTGGGGGGGGAAAACGAACTCTCGATCGTTTGGGCCATCCCGGTTTTGCCGACCAGGCGAGCCTTTTCGATAATTTCGATCACGTGGTAGGCGTGGGCGGGGTCGTGGAGCGGGCGTACGCCGTTGCGGATGCAATGGACGAGGTGGTTGATGCCGTCGGTCCACGGCCAGTTGGGGTCGCTTTCTGGGAAGACCTTCCAGGCGCCCACATCGTTTTGCCAGAGCTCATAGCCGTCAGGGTCCCAGTCGTCGCCCAGCATCTGGATGGTGCCTTTGCTGCCGTAAATTTCGATGGCAGGGGTGCGGTAGCGTTGGATCGTGAAGCCGGTGGTGACGACGGCGTAGCAGTTGTGGGCGAACTCGATACAGAGGTGGACATTGTCGTCGGTCTGCACCTCCATCAGCTCGCCTTCGACCACGCGCTGTTGGATAGCGGTGCCGATCAAGCCGGAGACCCGTCGGGCTGGGCCGAGGAAGCCGGTCAGGCTGACAATGTTGTAGACGCCGAGGTCAAACATCGAGCCGCCGCCGGGCTGGTAGAACCACTTGCCCCAGTTGGGGCCAGACCAGCCATAGAATGCGCGTGCCAGATAGGGGGTGCCGATGTCGCCGTTGTGGAGATGGCGCCACATTTTTTGGTAGGTTGGGCTGAGCAGGACATGGGGGGCGGGGATCAGGAAGCCTTTGCTGGTGCGGGCCAGCTCGACGAGGGCTGCGGCTTCTTCCAGCGTGGAGGCCATGGGTTTTTCGACCAACACATGTTTTCCGGCTTCGAGTGCGGCGCGTGCCACCATGCCATGTTCGCGCATCGAGGTGGTCACCAGCACCAGATCGACATCTGCGGCGGTCACCACCTCCTCGAAATCGGTGGTGAAGCGCTGGTAGCCGTACTCCGGGCCGGTGACAAGCGCTTTGCGCTCTTCTTTGATGTCGCAGGCCACCACAGTTTCGACCAGATCCCGTTGTTTGAGAAGATTGATCTGGCGTGAGTAGGCGTGCTGCATCACGCTGCCACACCCGACGACCCCGATCCGCACAGTGTTGGACATAGACGCTCCTTGTTGGGTGGGGGTGGGTGCCCTGGCAGCCGGCGATTTGACGGCTGATGGGGGCCCACCCAGAAGAAAAAAAGTACAGTCATGGGCCTATCCAGAGGATGGCCCAGCTGAATCAAGCGGCGATCACGCTCATTCGCTGGGTGCTGCCGTTTTGTCGTTCGACATCGCGCCAGCTTTCCAGCCGGAACTTGCAGCGGTCGCTGCGGTAGATGGCCTTGAAATACTCGACGGGCAGATCGTGGTCTCCGTAGGTAACCCCTTCGAGCAGCAGGACAGAACCATTGGGGCGCAGGCCAAAGAGAGACTTTTCGTAGTCGGTCGCTGCCACAGATTCCAGCGTCTGTTCGGCGCGTCGCAGATGGAGATGGTAGCGGCTTTCCAGGAGCTGGTAGAGTGAATTGCTGGCCAGGTCGACGCTTTCCAGCCCTGGGCAGAGTGTGGCAGGCAGCAGGCTGGTTTCGAGGAGGAGGGGTTCTTGGTTGACTTTGCGCAGGCGGATGATTTTGAGGGTGGTCGCCCCTGGGCTGAGCCGCAGGCGGTGGGCTGCTGCGGCAGGGGGGAAGACGATGGCCTGTTCCAGCACCACGGACTCCACGCTGTCCCCGCGTCGTCCGATCTCTTCTGAGAAACCGCGCAGATGGAGGGCATCGTAGGTCTGTTTGGGGCCATGGACGAACGTGCCGACCCCCTGTCGGACCTCGATCAGTCCTTCTTGCTGCAAGGAATGGATTGCCTGGCGGACGGTCATGCGGCTGACCAGGAACTGTTCGCAGAGCTCGCGTTCGGAAGGCAGACGGGTCCCTGCCGCCAGGGATCCGCGGCTGATCTGTTCTTTCAGCTGTTCTGCGATCTGGTAGTAGAAGGGCACCGGGCTATTTTTGTCGATCATCTTGGCTTGAACGCGCAACACATATAGAGGTCTATACCAATTGTGCAGCCAGTATAGCATCGGTGTCTGGGGTTGTCAACTCGTTTTTTGGGGGGCACAACTGGAACAGGAAATGTCCCTGGCACGCTGCAGCAGAGGATGGCACGGCCTGGGCCCTTGTGCAGACGGTTGAAATTGCAGGCAGTTGGGGAAAGTTGACGAGTTTGGCAGATTGGACAGAGCAAGAATTTACGCAGCGGGTAGTTTATAATAGGGTTTCCAGGAACGGTTGTGGGTCGAAACAGGCCATCCACAGGACGTCTTTGGCGCTCAACCAGCTTTTCATAAAAAAGGAGAATCAGATGAAACTTGACAAACCACTTCGTCGTCTGGCGCTATGTTTACCAGCAGTGCTGTTGTTCACGGGGGGGCTGGCTGCTTGCCAGCCGATCCAGCCGAACGTGTCCTTGACCGACCCGGTTGTGGTTGCAGCGGCGGAAAGTGCCGTCGGCACAGCGGTGGACAGCAGAGCTGCGCTCACGGAAACGGTGGCCAGCGTCGAAAGCGTTGCCCCGGTCGATCTTGCGCAGCAGTATGCTGCTGCGCTCCAAGATGCCAAAATCGCCGAGCCGTCTGAAATTGTGGATACGCTGACGGCGATCACCCCGGACAACGCGGCGTTGACCTGGCAGGATGACCGGGTGTTGGTGGTGACTTGGACTTCGTGGAAGGGCTATGATGGTCTGGTTGGGCAGGAGACAACCCTGAGGCGCGAGGTCTGGGTGACAGCTGTGCCGCAGCTGCAGAGTTTTTGTCAGAGCTATGCGGCCACCGATAGTACCCCTTTGATCTTGCGTCTGGAGCAGCTGTTGGGCTTACCGGCGAACAATGGCAAAACCCGCTTTGTGCAAATGTGGGTCAACCCGGCGGACCTGCTGCGTCCCAGCCCCGACGGCGAGGTCGATGACACCGCAGCAGACTTGGAAATGGCTGGTCCTGAACGCTTCCCCTCCCAGCAGGAGTATGAATTTCATCGCGACTGGTTCAACTTACAACTGTCGTTGCAAGCCTACGACGACCCCAGCAAAGGGTATCCCTGGACCCGTCTCGGCTACACCTATGACTGGGGCAATCCAGAAAGCGAAGTGGGGCTGAGCGAATTTGTCGTTGCTGCCGGCTCGACGGTTGCCATCGAGCAGGTTGTTGAGAATGAACTGTATTGTGTAAAGTAGTCGGTTCATAAAATATCCGGCGCTGCTTTGGGGCCAGAAGATATGCTGCTGGCTCGATTTGCGTGAGAAAAGTGGCATTGGTGGGGGGGCGGTGTTGGCGGGGGGTAGACGCTCAGAAACCGAGTTTCTCCCAGAAACTCGGTTTCTCGGGGCCCCCTTCCTCTGCGTGGCCTGGGAGTGAACAACTCTTCTAGCGCTGCATCACCGGCAGGTAAAGAGGGAATGTGAGTGTCGGAAGTGCCTGCTGGGCTGCGGGCTGGCTGCTGGCAGAGGCGACTGGCGCTGTCGGCAAGGGTTTGTTGTTGGCTGGCTGGCGTGCAGCTTCCAGTGGGCCGTCCTCTAAGGCAAGCTTGTAGATACTGTCGAGATAGCCATGCACCTCAAGCTGATAGCTGCCGCTTTGGGTCAGCGTGAGGGTTTCGGTGACAGTTCCGGCAGCGTTGCGGTAGTCGATTCGCTGCTCTCGGACGTCCCAGATATACAGATCGGCGTCGCCTGTGTGTGTGGCCAGGCTGGCGGTCAGGTGCTGGCCCGGTTGCAGATCCAGGCGGTAGAGGTGCACCTGGCCTGCCTGGATCGGCTCTTCAGGGCGCAGAAGGTTGGTCGTCGCGCTGGCGGCGGTGGGGCTGATGTTGCCGGCAAAATCAGCCACCCAGAGCTGCAGTGTGCGCACGCCGCCAACCGGGCTGAAGACAAAGGACAAAGGGGTTTGATGGGGCAGCCAGCCGGTCTGCTGGCGGGCCACCCAGCGCCGTGCTGAGTTGTTGTAGACCCGTTCGACCAGATAGAGGGCGGCGACGCCGCTGCCCCCCGGAGGGTCGGCGGCGCTGAGCTGCAGCGCCAGACTGGGTTGGTCGGTGAGCTGCGGGATTGCTGCCAAGGTCACCGTGGGAGGGGTGGTGTCCCCCAAATGGGCCGCTGCCTGAACAGCGACGCTGGCTGTCGCCACGTTGTTGCTGGTGACACTCTCGGAGAAGAAACTCCCCATAGAGACAACTGCAGAGAGTCTGTAGCGGTCGGCAGCAAGAGGCAGCCAGTCGACGGCGGCCGTGCCCATCACTGCGCTGCCAGGGGGCAGCACAGGTGTGGTGGCAGTGGCGATCAGGGTGCCGGTGAGCGGTGTGCCAAGATAAAAATGGACTGTCGGCGTCACCGGGTCACTGCCGCCTGCGCGCAGGACGTTGAGCCCGACCCGGGTTGGGCTGTTCTGCAGCGCCAGGGCAGGTTCGATCCAGAGGTCAGCATCGTCCACAGCCAGGTCGATGCCAGTCGGGTCGATCACGGTGTAGCCCGCAGTCAATGTGACCGGCTGCTGGCCGGCAATCTGGGCGATGACATCGTGCTGACCGACGGGCAGATGGGCGGGTACGCGCGCCCGGGCCTGACCTGCCCCTGGGTAGGGGACGGCGATGGCCTGGAGTCCAGCCCCTGCAACAGTGATTTGCAGCGAGGGCTGCAGATTGGTGCCGTAAACCCAGAGGTCGTTGGGCGCTCTGCTGCTCCCTATGTTGGGGTCCAGCTTGTGCAGCTGCAGCAAGACAGCGGTCGGTGTGGGAGAGGGGGTGGGAGAGGGGGTGGGAGAGGGGGTGGGGGTCAGCAGTGTTGTTCGGGGGACAGCCTGCCAGACTGCAAAAAAAGAGATGTGCTGGTTGAGGGGCATTCCGCCGCCGCAGATGACCTCTGCGGCCAGCCCTTGGGGGGTCCAGCACCAGGGGCCAGATTCACCGCGGTCGGGGCCGTAGTTGCTGCCGGGGCCGAGCACGATGTTGGCCCATCCCGAACGATCTTTGGTGCGGGGATAGCGGTTGCCGTCGCTGCCGACAGCGTAGCCGTCATACGTCGGGTCGCCGAGCATGGCAAAGCCGTCTGACCAGTAGAGCATATCCCAGTTTTTCAGCTTTTGCCCTGCCGGGTCCAAGATTGCAGCAAAGAGATGGTGGTCGGCGCCAGCGTCGTCGAAGTATTCGGGGTCGTTGAAGGGTTTCAAATAGGCTTCGCGCGCCCACAGATCGATGCTGCCGTAGATCGACGAGGGGTCCCAGGAGCCGTCGCGGGTTGTGAAGAGATCCTTGAGGACGTAGAGGAACTCACCGTCGGGCAGTGGATCGGGGCGCTCTGCAATCGTTTTGGTGTAAACATTCAAGGCATCGATCCAGGTGCCCACGCGCCGTTCCACGGCAGGCAGGGCTGTAGGCTGCGGCGTCCCTGCCGGCGTCCCTGCCGGCGTCCCTGCCGGCGTCCCTGTGGGGGTCGCTGTGGGGGTCGCTGTGGGAGTCACTGTGGGGGTCGCTGCGGTCGCTGCGGGGGTCACTGAGCTCTGTGGCGTTGCTGTGGGGGTCGATTCAGGGGTCTCAGCAGCGGGGACAGCCTGCCAGACGACAAAGGTAGAAACCAGGAGTCCTTCGGGCAGCCCGGCGCCGCAGAGTGCTTCTGCGGGCAGCGGGAGATTGAGTGTGTAGCACCAGGGGCCTGCACGGACCGCCGGGTCATAGCTGCTGCTGCTGTACATCACCATACTGGCCCAGCCCGGGGTTTCGACGGTCTGTTTGACATCCCAGGTGGTGCTGCCAAGGTCTGTCAGCGCGCCCAGCCCCCCGGTCCAGTAGAGAATTTCTTGGGCTTGCCTCCACTGGCCATTCAGTTCGATCACCGCAGCGAACAGGTTGTTGCGTTCGCCGGCTTTGGCAAAGGCAGCGCTGAGATACTCCTCTCTGGCCCATTGGGGAACCCCGTAGGCGGCAGAGCCCACTTCCCAGGAGCCGTTGCGGGTTGTGAAGACATCTTTGATCCGATAGACGACATCGCCGCTGGGGGTGTCTGGCCGTTCGTTGAGGGTGTGGATCGAGAGCTGCATCGGTGCTGCCCATTCGGTCACCCGGCGGACCAGTGCTGGGGAGGCCGGCAGGGAGTTTGCAGAAGGTGCTGCGGGGCGGCCCACAGCCGGGAGAAAGAGCTGCCAGACGGGAGTGGGTGTCGCCACCGGCCTGTCCTGGCCAGCGGCAGGAAGAAACGGCTGGCTGGCCAGGACAGTCAGAACGATCGAGGCAATCAGGGAAAGGGAAAAGAGACTGCGGCGCATGGAGGCTCCAGTGGCTTTTGGGCAGATGAATTCCTGCTATTTTAGCACAGCCGGTCAGCTTGTCTTGTAGGGGGAAGCTGCTGAAATCAGGGCCACGAGTTCGCCAAGGGATGCATCCGGGTTGAGTGCAGCAGGGGGAACGACGATGCCGAGCTCTGTGTGCAGGCGTGCCAGCAGCAGGGCTGTCTGCAGCGAGCCAAGACCCAGGCTGTGGAAGGGCTGCTGTAGATCCAGTTGGCTGGCGGGGGTGTTGGTCAGCTTGGCAAGCCAGTCCAGGGCCCAGATCTCCGTTTCCAGCAGGTCGGTCGCTGGGTGTGCAGAGGGGGTGGGCAGACGGTACTCGATACCGGGCAGGGTGCTGGCCAGATAGAGCGCTGCATAGTGTGTGTGTTGGCGTTTGCCAGACGAGGTGCGCGGCAGCGCGGCTGGCCGGAGCACCACCACGTCGTCGATCTCCAGGCCGAGACTGTTTCTGATCGTCTGTCGGGCACGTTGTGCCAGTGCTGCCAGTGCGACCGGATCATGGCCATGCCGCCAGTTGCGGTGCCTTTCCAAAAGCAGCACGATTTTTTGACGATCGTCGATGTCTACAGCAAAAGCGGCGGCCAGGGCCACGGCTGTTGAGGTTTCCTGCAGTACACTTTTTTCGATATCTTCGGCATAGTAGTTTTCGCCGCCGGCGAGGATCAGATTTTTCAACCGGCCAGCGATGAACAGTTGGCCGTCTTGGAGACAGCCCAGATCTCCCGTACGCAGAAAAGCTCCTTCTCCACTGTCGCGCAGCAGTGCCTCGAACGTTGTGTGGGTTGCTGCTGCGTCCTGCCAGTACCCTTGCGCGACATTCGGGCCCTGCACCCAGAGCTCGCCGATCTGCCCCTCGGGCATTTGTGTTGCGGTGTTGGGGTCGACAATCCGGACTTTTACGCCAGCCACCGGCGTCCCACAGCTGACCAGGGGGGGGGCTGCCGCAGCGTTGGCTGAGGAACGTTTGGGGGAGGTAGATTGGCTGTCAGCGCCAGATTCTGGCTCTTGGTGGACGGAGACGATCAGGGTGGCTTCCGCCAGCCCATAGGTGGGACGCAGGCTGGTGGCACGAAACCCACAGGCAGCAAAGGTGTGGGAAAAGCGTTCCAGCGTTGTGGCGCGCACCGGTTCGCTGCCGCAGAGGGCCACGCGCCAGCTCCGGAGGTCAAGCTGGGCACCTTCTGCCGCCGTGATCCGCTCTGTGCAGAGTGCATAGGCAAAATCGGGTGCGACGCTGATGGTGCCCTGATACCGGCTCAACGCCTCCAGCCAGCGGGCTGGCCGTTCGGTGAAGGCTGTTGGGGCCATCAACACTGCAGTTGCCGTCAGATAAATTGGTGACAGAATACTGCCGATCAGCCCCATGTCGTGGTAGAGAGGGAGCCAGAACACCCCGATATCTGCCGAAGAGAGTCTGCAGGCTGTGCAGATCTGGGCCAGGTTGGCCAGCAGATTGGCGTGGCTGAGTTTGATGCCTTTGGGCTGTCCTGTCGAGCCGGAGGTGTACTGAAGCAGGGCGAGGGTTTCAGGGGCGGTGGGGCAAGGACGCCAGGCCGCCTCTGAGTCGGGGCGGATCGAATCGATCGGCTGCCAGTGCAGGGTGGGTCCGTTCCACGCATGCAGGGGGGCTGTGCTGGTCAGCGCGATCGAGGCACCGGCATGGGCCGCGATGGCTGCCGCTCGTGGCAGCCATCGCGGTTGGGTGGGGGGAGGAATTGGGACGGGGATGGCTCCTGCGTAGAGACAACCGAAAAAACCGGTTACAAATTCGGGGCTTGTCGGGCAGGCCAGCAAGACTGGCTGCTGTGCGGTGTTTTGTTGTTGGAGCCAGCCTGCGATGATGCGGGCCTGTAGGTCGATGTCGCCCAGGGTGAGTCTGTCCGGTTCGGTCTCGCCGTTTTTCAAAAAGAGGAACGGGGTGTGGTGGGGCTTGACTGCGCTGTAGCGCTGCAGCAGTTCGACGAAATTGCTGGCCGGTGTCAACAGGGTGGTCGGCATGGTTGTGGCGGGTTCTTTCTCATAGCTGTTTGCGGTAGACCCGATGCGTTTTGTAGGCGGGAATGCCCAGCGCGGAGAGGTCTCGGCGCATCTCTGTCGCTGTCTCTGGGATTTGGACCAGCTCGGCATGTTGGATGCCGAGCTCTGTGACGGTTTTCAACAATTCTGCAAAGAGCAGGGCGTTGCCTCCGCGCAGACGGTATTCGGGGAGCACCCCGAGTGCAGCGACGGCGACCGAGCGCGGGCGTCGGCGTGCGGCCAGCAGGAGGTCTGCGATGCTGAGCGGTGTGAGCCTGCCCTGCGCGCGCCGCAGCGCGGCTGTGAGATCCGGCAGCGCAATCAGAACACCTGCCAGTTCGCTCTGGTCAGCAAGAACTTTGACGAGCTGCGGGTGGATGGTGAGTTTGATGCTGTCGAGGACAAAGGCCATCTCCTGCTCTGAAAAGGGATAATACTCCCAGTTTTGCTTCAACGAGTGGTTGTACAGGCGTAGAATGCGTGGGGCATTTTGGGCCCAGCTGTGCAAAGAGGTGAATCCGTGCACTTGCAGCCCACTTTTCTGGCGCGCCCAGTCTGCCAGCTCGTCAAGCCAAGGCGGCAGTTTCAACGAACGTGCCTCCAGGCGGCAGGAGATCAGATCGAGCAGTTTGGTGAACCCCCACCCCTCCAGGAGGGCTGGATAGTAGGGGAGGGTGTAATTGGTGAGGTTCATCAGCTGCTGCTGCTCGAAGCCGTCGATCAGAATGCCAAAGCCGTCGAGCACGCTGAATCCTTTGGGGCCGATGAGGGTGTCCAACTGGCGCGCTTTTGCCCATGCGGCGACCCGATCCAGCAGAGCGGCAGCGATTGCTGGGTTGTTTTCGCTTTCAAAGCCGTAGAAGTGAGCCTGGCGAACGCCCTGTTGTGTATTGAACGGGCGGTGCTCCAGCGCGGCGATCCGTCCCACATCGCGGCCATTTTCGACAGCGACAAAAAATTCAGCGGTCGAATGTGTGTAGAAAGGGTGTTGGTCGGGGCTGAGCCAGCAGTTCACAGTCTGGCGCAGCGGCGGCACCCAGTGTGGGGAGCCCGCATAGAGTCGGTAGGGCAGCTCGACAAAGCGAGCGCGTTGCCGGCGTGAGCTTGGGTCAATCTGTTCGACGGCGATCATCTGTGTACCATTGTGGTGGCCTGGTGGTAGAAGGCGAGGTGCTGTGGCAGAACGTGCTCCCAGCCAAAGGGGGGGGCTGTCAGTTGGTTGTGCCGGGCGATCTGCTGCCGTCGTGCCGGGTCTTGGATCAGCTGCAGCAGAAAATCGGCCAGTTCCTGGTCTGTGGTGGCCAGCAGGCCATTTTGGTTGTGGGTGATAAACTGATCGACCCCGCTCGATCGGGCGACGATCGGCAGGCCTGCACAGCGGGCCTCCAGTGCGGCCAGGCCAAAAGATTCAATGGCGCAGGCAGAGACAAAAATATGGGCCTGGCTGAAAAGGGTGCGAATCTGGGTGCGCGGTTGGTAGCCGAGCAGGTGGACGACCGTGTTCAGCCCCAGCCTTGCAATCAGCCTCTCGAGATAGGGGCGCAGGGGGCCCTCCCCGACGACCAGCAGCCGGATTGGGATCTCGGGGCGTGCGGATCGGACCTGGGCGACCGTTTTGAGCAGGCTGTCGACGCGTTTGCGCGGGCTGAAGCGGGTCACAGCCACCAGCACCACCTCGGGGTCTTTCTGGGCAGCTCTCTGTGACTGCCGCCAAAAGGCAAGGTCGATGGCATTGGGCAACAGATAGACGGGGTGGGGCGCGACGATGCGTTCGATGGCGGCTGTGACGAAGCGGCTCACCCCTGAAAAGAGCACTTGCCAGTTCGACCAGTGCAGCCACCGATCGGCGGCTGCCAGCAGATGGGCAAAGTGTGCCAGCACCGAATGAAAGGTGATGACGGTAGGAATCGCCAGTTTCTGGCAGAGATAGGCCCCCCCATATGCGGTAGGGGCGATGTAACTGGTATGGCAGTGGACGACATCGTAACGTTCACGACGGAGGAGCTCGGCCAGTTCGACAAAGGGGTGCAGGGTGGCGACAAAGCCAAACAGGGGGACCCGTCTTGCGCGCAGGCGGTGGATCTGGAAGCCGCCCATGCGTGTGGGGCCGGGAATCGGTGTGACCACATGCACTTCGTGGCCGGCCAGGGTCAACTGTTCTGCCAGGTCGTGCATCTGAATTTCAATGCCGCCTGCATGGGGTAAAAACCAGTCTCCCAGCAAAGCAATCTTGTAGCGGTCATGCAGGGTGTCGACAGCCATCGCTGACGGTAATAAAGTGGGCATCTTTGGCCTTGAAGTGTTCAATGACATGCTGCAGGTCCTCCAGCGCGAGGCTGCCGGTGCGGAAGCGACAGTCCAGGCGCAGCTTCTCCTGGCGCAGATCGACAAATTCCCATGGATGCACAAACAGCACGACGGGACTGGCCAGCCGATTCAGCCAGAGGCGGCGGAGCGGGTCGGGCAGACGCAGCACAGAGGATGGAACCGACGCGGGCAGCCGTTGCAGCCGGGAAGGGGGGGACGGGCGGAGTGCATGGAGCTTGTAGCGGGCCTGGGAGGCGTCGATCCGATATCCATGTTGTTCCAGGAGAGGCAGGTAGGCGTCGGGAAATTGCAGATAGGGGGCGCGAAAGGCTGTCACCGGTGCCAGGCGGCGCAGGCTTTCGCTGGACCGGGCGATTTCTGCGTTGGCCTGGTCGGCAGCAAGACGGGTGAAGGAGCGATGTGTGTCGCCGTGGCCGCCCAGCTCGTGTCCCTGTGCGACGAGCGTGGCGAGGGTGTGGGGGTAGCGGCGGGCCACGACGCCTGTGGCAAAGAAGGTAGCTGGAACCGCGGCATCGGTCAGAAGGGTGAGCAGGTCATGAACGCCCTGCTCCATCCCCCGGAAGGTATCCAGATAGGGAGGACAATCCTGTTCCAGATCGACGGTGAGAAGCACCTTCATGCGCTCACCCGGACGATCCAGTAGGCCAGTGTGGCAAGCAGTGCGCCGGCGGCCACGTCGAGCAGATGATGCTGTTTGGTGAACAATGTAGACAAGGCGACCACCCCGGCCCAGACCAGGAGCAGTCCCCCCCACCCGTTGTCGGTGTAGGTGGCGACCACGAGGGCGCTGTACAGACAATAGCTGACGTGCATGCTGGGAAAGTTGTTGAAGGGTTTGGAGAGATGTTGAAAACGGGCCAGGATGTGGGTCGAGGCCGTATCGGTGTTCAGCTGCTCGCGCCGTTCGACGCGCGTGGGCAGGAGCAGGTAGCTGGTGTTTGAGAGCAGATAGATCAGCAGATAGCCCAGCAGAATGCGCGTAAAATTGGCGTCCTCGCGCAGAAAAAGGTAGGCCCCATTGCCCAGCACGTACGCTGAAAAATAAGGGAGGGCAAAGATCGGCAGAAAAGGGATGAGGTCGTCCAGCCGATGGCGGGTTGTAAAGTGTCGTGTGCGCCGTGCGGTGAAGTCGTTGACGACCCAAATGGTTGCAAAGAGCCCGCCCACCAGCAGCGGATAGAGCCAGTTCAGCCAGGAGAATGTCCAGAGTGCGGGTTCAAGCATGGGTGTCTCCTCGAAGGGTGGGCCAGGGATTGGGAAGTTTGGAGCGTTCGATCCAGCGTCTGTGGAGCGCACGCGGTCTGGCGGGTTGTTTCCAGGAGCCAAGAAAATGGTGTCTGGCCGCCATATGGCGGTTCAGCGGCCACCAGTTGGGATAGGTGGTCGGTGCCATCCAGCAGATCTGGGGCAGCAGGGTGATCTGCTGCTTCTCGGCTTCAGACAGAGCAAAATAGAGGCGGGTCAGCAAACGCGGGCCGGTGCTTTCTTCGATGGCGTCGTCGGTGGGGGGCAGGCGGCTGGCCTGGTGGGCCACGGATTCGATCAGGCGTTGCAAAAACCAGTGTCCTGGTGCTGCTGCGAAGATGCAATTGGCGATCTGGTAGGGGTGACGATAGCCCAGTTCTTGTTGTCTTTGGCGGGTCAAGTGTGCCTCGACGGCCAGGATCACCTGGCAGCGGCCTCCGAGGTTTCCCAACGGGCGGAGGCATTCCATATCGATGTCGGCGTACAGGCCGCCTTTGTAATAGAGCACGAGGTAGCGAAAAAAATCGGCACGTTGAATGGCGTACGGGAATCCCTGATAGAGGGGCTGGAACTCGGGGCAGGTGGCTTCTACAAAGGCCAGGCAGGCCTGGTCATCATAAAAATGGAGCTGCCAGGTGGGGTTATGGCGTTTCCAGGAGAGCTGCCAGCGGTACAGTTGTGGGGGCAGGGTCTGGGTCCGCCAGGTCTGGTGGAGTGTGGATGGGATCATTGGGTACAGAGCCAGCGGTCTTGAAAGTAGCGGATCAGGAGGGTGTTGTTGCGCAGCTCTGGGTTGCCGCCGCCATTGTTCAGGCGATAGAGTGCGGTTCGATCGTGCAGGAACCAATCTTTGCGCGGGATAAAACAGTGGCGCGGCGCTGGAAAGACCCATCGGGGGGCTGTGCAGTGGGCGCTGATCCAGACGTCGTCCACATAGAAAGCGGCTGGCGGTGCGGCGCTGTAGTCGCTGACGGTGGTGTGCTCGAAAAATGCTGGCCGGACCAGGTAGCCGGTGTAGCCCATCAAGATATCGACGCGGCGTGGCTGGTGCAGGCGTGTCGACTTCACGGGGGCGGGTGCCCGCTGGCAGAGGTGGTCGAGCGGCGTTGTGGGGCGATCGGTGAGGGTGTCGGGCACGTTCCAACCGCTCAGCCCCAAGGCAGCGTGGGGCAGCAGGGCAGCAGCTTCTGTGAACCGTTCGATCAGGTCGGGTGGATAGAGCCGGTCGTCGTCGACCACCAACAGGGGCTGTTCGCGGTCGAAGACTTCGAGGGCGGGGAGCAACTTTGTGGCCGGCCCGGCATCGGCGCAACGCACGATTTCCAGTGCCGTCAGGGTCTGCAGTGCGGCAGGAACCGAGTAGGGGCGTCCTTCGCGGCGTGAAAATGTTGGAAGATGCAGGCGGATTGTTTTCGGGCGGTGTGTCTGGTAGAAAAGACTTTTCAACGTCCCTTCGATCCGGGAGATCCGGCTGGGGGTGGTGGTCAGGCAGACGACGATCTCGGATCTTTTCGGATTGGCAGCGCAGAAATTGTCCCAGGCGGCCAGGTTGCGGCTCTGCAGCCGCAGTTTGTCGCGCAGATCCAGCAGTGCGTCCCGCCCTGTCAGGGTGTGATAGCCGTGCAGCGCTGCGGCTGTGGCCAGCAGGCTGCTTCCAAGAAGTTGCCACATGGCTTCTCCGCTGTCATGAACCAGGGATGCAGTTGTTCAAAATTGCTGTAGGTCAAGCGATAGGCTGGCAGATGTCGGGCCAGGCGTGTCACCTCTGTGAAGCCATGGTTTGGCAGGTTGCGGGCATTGATCAGACACTCCATCAGTGCCAGTCCGGCTTCTGCCTGGCTCAGGGGGGTGCAGGAGAAGGTGCAATTGGCGGCATAGTGTGGAAAGAGAATCGCACAGAGCATGGCCTGGTTGCTTACTTTGCCGGGTCCGATGCAGTGGGGGGCGACCAGTGTATTGGCATCCTTGGCAGCTGTGTTGTCTTCTACAACAAGCGAGGTGGCTGCCTGCAAGGCTGCCAGGCCACCTGCCCGCAAATTGAGCGGGCGTGAAAATCCTTGCAGCTGCAACGATCCGTTCGCCACAAAGATCAGTTCATCGCTCAAATAGGTGTAGTGGGAGGCGACCAGCCAGGCCGCCAGCGTCGTCTTGCCTGCACCCATTTTGCCTGGCAGCAGCCAGCCTTGTCCAGCATGGCACAAGCCGGCAGCATGAAACAGCACTCCTCCCTGGCTGCCAGCAGCCAGCCGGTAACAGAGGTGCCCCAGCACCTGTTCGGCGGTTGTCTCGCCGAGCGGCTGGAGGGTGGCTGTGCACGCTCCCGAGAACAGGTGTACAGGCCCACCCTGTTGTGAGACGAGGCGTAGGGTCCAGCTGCTGCCCCTGTCGGGGGCACTCCTGTCGGGGGCGACGTTGGCCAGCAACTGTTGAACGAGCCTGTCGGCGTGGGTCCCCTCGGATTCAAGGGTGACCGTGCTTCCACCAAATGTAAGGGTCTGTGTCTGCATGGCGTGTGTCAACGAGGATAGGGGTGCAGCTTGAGCGGGCCCAGCAGGCTGGTGGCATAGATCCCCAGGTCCCAGAGCACATAGACGGCGTGGCGGGCGCGTCCAACCAAGGTGGGGGTGGTGGCTGGGAGCCCGTAGTGCAGACGCACCCACCATTCAGAAGGCCAGAATGTCTCACGGCAGCTACGGCGCAGGCCGCGCCGCAGGTGTTCGCCTGCCAGCTGGGTGGGATAGCCTGCGTAGACTTCCCCTACACCGCCCGGCGTGGGGCCGACTCTCCACTGGAGCCGCTCCAAGACTGCATCTGACCAGGGAGTCAGATAGTGAAACATCGGCAAGGCATGAAAGGTCTGTGGATAGCAGCGCTGAAAGTGTTCCCAGTCGATGTGGTCAAGCCATTTTTCGACCAGGGTGACGATATCTGCTACGCCAAGCAGCCGCCCTTGTGTGTCCCCGCGCAGGTGCATGCTGAACCCATGATGATAGAGGTGCCAGAGCATTGCTGCAGGGCTCAGGGTGCTGGCAGGGAGGCCGTTCACGGTAAACGGCTGGGCAGTTGTACTCAGCTGGCTGTAGGTGGCTGAAGGCAGATGATAGGGTTTGAAGCGAAAAAAGAGATCTGTATGCAGGTCGACCATGACCGAATAGTCCTGCACAGTTCGGGTGGCTGGGGCGAGGTGCTGATGGTATCGGCTCACATCCTGGTAGGGTGTGGGGGCGAGCACAAACCCCAGAGTGCCCAGCAGCGCGTATGCGTGCAGGGCAGCTTCCGGCCTGACCAGAAGGTCCAGATCGCGACGTGGGCGCAGACCGGGCTGGGGGTAGAGCAGGTGGGCCAGTGCACTGCCTTTGAGCACCAGCACGTCGATTCCGGCGGTGTAGAATGTCTGCAGGATCTCACCCAAGACCTGGTCGTAGATCTGTGCGGCCCGTTGGTGGCGCAGGCAGAGCCCTTTGAGGGTCAGCTCGGTCGGTGCGGGGATTTCTGCTCCGACTGCGCGCAGGTGGGTGTAGACCAGTGGCCCGAGTCCGTGTCTTTCGGCCAACGCCGGCAGCGCAGCCCAATCTTCGAAGCGAGCGACTGCCTGCTTCAGCTGTGCAGCAGTCTGCGGGGTGAGCACGGCCCGGGCGCAGAGGGCAACCAGAGTGGCGGCGTGGATCGGGGCGGCCATCGGGTGCAGCAGGGATGACGGCATGTGAACCGAGCCCTGTTGGGTCAGCGTGGCCGCCGCCACAGCCCTCCTGCTGCAAAGAGCAGCAGGAGGGTTGCCGGATAGCGAAGGGCATCAGGGCAGAGAGTGCCATTCACACAGAGAACAGAGCTCGCCACCAACGGCGCCAGCGATTGCTGAATGCGCCCGAGCTCCTGCTGGATCAGCGGCAGAAATGTTGGAAACGCTGGCGTCAGCTCTGGCGCCGGCCCAACAGGCTGTGCCGAAGGGGCTGCTGCACCAGCTGCCGTCGTTGCACCCTGAGCGGCTGTCTGCTGGATGAAGGGGAGAAACAGGGGGAACTCGAGCCCTGGCTCGGGTGCCTCTGGCAGAGAGGTCGGTGGGTTGTTGGATTCGTTCTCCAGTTCCTGGGGCAGATCGTTTGCGAACCCGTCGCCGGCCTCGTCGACCACGATGCTCAGCGGGGCATCGCCACCCTGCCAACTGCCAAAGTCGAGCTGCGCAGCGGCACCGTCCACGCTCCAGTTGGACCGTTCGAAGAGGTCGGCGCTCCCATCGGGCGCCAGCATCTCGATTGCCAATGAAAAGGTCACAGGCCGGTCGGAGGAGACAGTCAGCAGCCCTGTGTTCCCGTCGATCGAGGACTGCAAGGGCTGACCCCCTAGCAGCTGCAGATCGGTCAGATCGATGCTGCTGCTGGGCTGGTTTTCGGTCTGGCCACGCTCGGCAAACCCCAGCGAAGCCACAATGGCCACATCGGCGCCGGTCGGGCTGGCAGGTACCAGGCTGACCTGGCTGGCATCTGGGCTGAGCGAGAGCCCATAGTGGATGGCAGTGATGCCGGCAGCACGTGTCTGCGTGGAGGGTTGAGCGTTGACTTGTGTGAGATCACCCTGGTCTGTGAGAAAATCCAACTGTAGATTGCCGCTGCCTTGCTGGCCTACCAGGTCAAATTGCAGATTTTCAGCCGGGGTGTTGGCATTTTTCAACGCGAAGACGTCAGCATCGCGCAAGCCATAGAGACGGTTGTGGGCACGGTTGTTCTCTTCGGCGCCGAGCCCATCGTTGAAGGCGAGTGACTGATGGTCGCCCGTGTTCAACACGCCAGTGCAGCCTTCCTCAGAAGTGGAGGACTCAGCGCTGACCACGACCGTGCCGGCAACAGTGAGCGAATGACAATTTTCTGTCTGGTAGGCGACCGGGTTTCCACTCTCAAAGAGGCTGCGGGTCACGCCGTCTTGGTCCGTTTCTGCGCCCATACCTAGCATAATCAGACCGCGAAGGGCATGCGCAGAGAGCAGGCGCAGATCTGGCAGTGGGTTGGTGGCGACAGCGCCACTCAGGTCAATTGGAGTGTTCGAGCCGGGCGCCAGGGTGCTGTAGCTCCAAATTCCAGCTGACAGGTCGAAGGTGACCCGTCGGCTGTCATCGCCAGGAAAATTGCTGTCGTACACGTAGACCTCATAGTGGCTGTTGTCCAGGTTGACGACTCGGTACGGAGTCACAGCGAGGCTGCTCGACCCCGACGGAGAATAGAGCAAAAGCACATAGGGGTCTGCAACAGCCGGAACGTTTTGCAACTGTTCGCTGAGGCGATCCAGCAACTCAGGCAACGGGCTTGCTCGGACATAGCCGTAGTCAGTCCCGACATCGCTGCGAGCCGAATACGCGCCTGCACTGAGCCTGTGGAGATAGGTCCGCAGGGCTTCGGACAGGGTCAGCTGCCCTGTCTGTTGGGCTGCAGGGTCAAACGACATGGGGGACTCATACCGGTTCTGATAGAGACGCAGCACAGCAACCGCCATCCCGTAGGCAGCCCCATACAGTGTGTTTTGTTTGGATGCGATCAGTTTGCGAACGCTGAGATCGACGTCGCAGGAAAGACCGTCCAGCGAGATCGTGCCCTTTTTACAGACCATGTCTGCACTGTACATATCGATCAAAACTTCGCTGGATGGGTCGAGCATGTCGCTGAAATTGCTGAATGTAAAACCGTCTCTGCTGGGACAGAAACCATTGTCGGCTTCGATCACCCCTGCAATGCCCTCTGCGCAGTCACTGGGCTGGGGGGTGCTTGTCACCGGCGGTGTTGCTGTCGGTGTTGCTGTCGGTGTTGCTGTCGGGGTGCTGGTCGGTGTTGCTGTCGGTGTTGCTGTCGGTGTTGCTGTCGGGGTGCTGGTCGGGGTTGCTGTCGGGGTGCTGGTC
>CAIOHJ010000351.1 GCA_903858085.1 uncultured Chloroflexota bacterium | reverse complement strand
GCAACTATGGCTCCCGCTTCCCCGAGGGCGACCTGACGACCGACGATGTTCGCATGCTGTTTGGCGACCGCGTCTGTCTGCAGCTGGAGGGCGAGCAGTGCACGCCGACCCCCGCCACGCAGATGTGGATCGACACCATGGTCGACTACATGCGCGCCGGCCACTGCGCCGGGTTCACAGTGGCTGCCTCACGCTTTCGGCTGAACGAGATCACCCCCCTCGACTTCGCAGCCGCAGCCGGAACCCCCTTCGAGATCGACCAGAATGTGCCGATCATGCGCCAGATCGCGCGCGATTGGGTCCTGCAGGTGACGCCAGAAGTGGCCAGCCAGACTGTCATCGGCACCCCGCGCCAGATCATCGACCAGCTGCTCGCAGCACAGGATCTGGTCGATCTGGGCATCTTCAGCCGGTCAGGCGGCGGCCATTCGGTGCTGGCCTACGGCGTGCAAGACCAGGGCGAAGGCATCTTCCACATCCTCATCTACGACAACAACTGGCCAGGCCAGCCCCTCTACGTGGAGGTCGACTACCGTGCGAATACCTGGCGCTACTCCCTGGCCGCCACCGACCCTTCGCAGGATGCCGGCGCCTGGGACGGGGACGCACGCACCCAATCTCTGATGTACGTGCCCTTCGACGCCTACCGGCAGCCGGTGAGCTGCCCCTTCTGCCCAGCAGAGGGCGAGGAGCGCGGGCAGATCGATCTGGCGTTGAGCGGCGCTGAGGCGCATCTGACTGTCACCGATGCCGAGGGCAACCAGGCCGGCTACGTCGACGGCGAGTTCGTGGCCGAAATCCCCGGCGCTGAGCTGGTCTTCATCAAAGATACCATGTACCAGGATCGCCAGCCGATCATCGTGCTGCCGTCCGACACGGCTGTCGAGACACAGATCGCCGCGCGCCCCGGCTTTGAGAGCGCGCGCGGCAGCCTGCGCCTGGTGGGCGACGGGGTGACCGCTGCCATCGAGGGAATCTCTGTAGAGAGCGGCGCCAGCCATGGGTTGACAGTGAGCGAGGGAGGGTCCAGCTTCGCCTTCACACCCGGCAGTGAGACAGCGCCCGTCTTCAAGATCGGGGCCGAGCAGGAGGGCACTGCCACCCTGGCCACGCTGGCGGGAGCCACCGTCGGTCCCGGGGGCGAACTGGCACTCAGCATCGACCCGGGAGATGGCAACCTCCAGTTTGGCGGGACGGGCGTGGAGGGCGCCAGCCTGATCCTCTCCAAAGTGGACGAGAATGGGACGGAAATCTTTGCCACCAACGACGTGAATATCCCAGTCGGCGGCGCCCTGCAGCTCGACGTGGCCGGCTGGGATGGCAGCAGCCCGTTGCAGGTCGCCGTCGACACGACCGGCAGCGGCTCCTTTACACCCGCAGAGCCGCTGGAGAATCAGCCGCTCTCTGAGGTGCTGGCCACGATCGACAGCCCCGAGGTGATGGAGGCGCTTCTGTCCACGTCCGACGACTATTTGAGCCCGGAGGCGACCACGGAGGTGCTGCAGGTGCTGGGCGAGAGCGGCTTCAGCGGTGCGCAGATCGGCGGGGTGCTGGCCGTGCTGGCGCGCGCCGATCTGGATGCGGCCGCGATCGCTGAATTTGTCTCGACCCTCGATCTGCCCGGCGGCGAGCGGGCCAACGTCGTCTCCAGCCTGCCGCTCGACCCAGCCGGCAGCGCAGCGCTGGTCGAGACACTGGACCTGCCCGCCGAATCCCT
>CAIOHJ010000350.1 GCA_903858085.1 uncultured Chloroflexota bacterium | reverse complement strand
GTGTTGGCTTCCAGCGAGTGGTACCCTTCCAGATCCAGATTCATTTTGACGAAACGGGCCATCCGTGGCTCGTCGTCGACGACAAGGATGGTTTTGGGTGGCGTCATGGCTGCTGCTCTCCTTCACTCTGGCAGCGATCTCATCCGACGGTCAGCGGGCTTTCGGGCGCGTTGAGCGGGCTTTCAGGCGCACCGAGCGGGCTTTCGGGCGCGGTGGGTGTCGCGGTGGGTGCTGCGGTGGGTGCTGCGGTGGGTGTCGCAGTGGGTGCTGCGGTGGGGGGCGGCGTTTCCTCCCCACCACAGCCAGCGAGCAGGGCTGCAGCCAGCAGCCACATCGAGCAGAAGCCGACCCAGCGGGATGTTGGACGTGACAGCATAGAGGCGCTCCTTGTAGCAGACAGATGACAGAGTGGATGGATGCCAGAGATCTTGTCCAGAGTTTACTGTCCAGAGTTTACTGTCCAGAGTTTACTGTCCAGAGTTTACTGTCCGATGGGGGGCGCGACGGCGTTGCGCAGCCCAGGCGGGAGCCGGCTTGGCTCCTCGACCAGAGCGCAGAGCTGGGCCAGATTCAGGGCATCGTCGACCAGGGTGGCGTCTTTGGGGGTCTCCAGCAGCATGGCGACCCCTTCCCAGCGCAGATCGTTGATCAGAGGACGAAAACCTTCCAGCCCGAGTTCGCCCGCGCCAATCTGTACGTGACGGTCCAGATGGCTGCCCAACGTCCCTTTGCTGTCGTTGAGATGCCAGATCTTGATCGTCTCCAGCCCAAGCCATTGTTCGACCTCCTGGATGAAGCGGGTGTAGCCAGCAGCGCCGCGCAGGTCATAGCCAGCGGCAAAGGCGTGGCAGGTATCGAGACAGACCCCGACACGGCGGCGGTCGTCGACCTGCTCCAAAATGGCCCGCAGCTGGGCCAGGGTGCTGCCGAGCACACTTCCCTGCCCGGCCATGATCTCCAGGCAGGTCACCGTGTCGGCACATGCTGGGGTTTGTTCGTGGATCTGGTTGAGCGCACGGGCGAGGCGGGCAATGCCTGCGGCGTCGCCCGCCCCAGTATGGGCACCTGGGTGAAGCACGACGTGGGGGAGGGCGTAGGCGTGGGCACGCACGAGTTCATCCTGGTAGGCGATCAGGCTCCTCTGCCAAAGCTCCTCTTGGGGGCTGGCCAGGTTGATCAGGTAGCTGGCATGGCTGGCCGCATAGACGATCCCCAACGCCTGTCGCTGGCTGTGCCAGCGTGCGACATCTGCTGCGTCGACCGGCGGCCCACACCACTGGCGGTTGTTTTTGGTGAAGACCTGAACTGCGTTGCTCTGCACCGATGCTGCGCGATCCAGGGCATAGCTGACCCCGCCAGCGATCGACATATGGGCGCCTAGCTGTAAAACAGCCATCGTGCTGCGTTCCAGAAGGGCAGGGCGGGCAGCATGGGGGGGCCTCTCAGCTGCTCGCCGGGCGCAGACCCAGGTACACCTGCTGGCCGCTCAGCGTGCGCAGAATTTCTTCTGCCGACCGCCAGGGCAAGAGTTGATGGAGCTCGGTGGGGGAGAGTGCCGTGTTGTTGTTGGCCAGAAAGATGCGAAAACAGGCCGGTGCGATCGGCAGTTTTTCGTTGATGTAGTCGGGGTCGTTGGCACAGCGGGTGCGCAGGCACTCGCGCAGCGCATCGGTGCGGTGCACTTCTCCTGTCTCAGGGTCGACCCAGTCGACGTTTTCGGTGTTGTGATAGTCGGCGAAACGTGCACGGCATTCGTCGCACAGCTGTTCGCGCAGGTGGAGCCGAAAACTTTGTCCACTTTTTTCCCACCACTCGTAGTCGATATGAAATTTTGTCTGGACAGTCGGCCTGAAGCGCTGCAGGCGGTCGGCAAGCGTTTTGGATACCACGGTGGTTTTCTCCTGCGTTCGAGCAGCCTAGGTGAGAGCAAAGGTCCCGTTGCCTGCGTCGCGGAAACGGCGGTTGCTCAACAGGGCAAAGAAGACTGGGCCAGGCGGTGTGCGCACAAGCATGTTGGCTGCACTGTAGACACTTTTGGCATGGACAGTGCCTTGCGGGTTCAACTTGATCAGCTCCGGCGTAATTTGGGCGACGATCTGGGCGACTGTGAACGAATTCTGGGCGACCTGGCGTGCCAGCTGGTCGAGCGCTTCCAGGTTCTGCTCGACGACAATCAAGGTCTCGTCGTATTCGCAGGCGACCTGCACTTTGTTCATTTCAAAGATCAGCGCGTTGTGGTCAAGGTCGGCCAGCGCAATCCGCGCCCATTCCCGCTTGGGGCGCCGGGTGCGAAAGTCGATCACCACTTCCTGGGTTGTCGGCGAACGTTCGACCGTGATGAAGGCGCCGGCGGGAATTTGATGTGCTTCCATCCATTTGGCGAGACCTGCCACATAGCGGCCTTCGTGCACCACCCATCCGTCGTAGCGGGTGCCCCACCGTCCGTCGACCAAGGTCACCGGCGAGACCCCATGGGCAGCCTGGGGGAAAAAGCTGCTGGTTCGGCTGCTCAAGGGCAGCGTGCCATGTCGCCGATGAGGGTAGGTCAACAGCAGGCTGATCGAGGGGGCAGCAGCCGGCGCCTCGCGGCTCAGGTTGCTCTCTCCCCATTCGTCGTCCAGTTCCCACTCCAGCTGCAGCATCTGGACACTGAGCAGCGAGCGGTTGTAGGGCGTCGGTCGGTAGCGCAGCAGCAAAGGGGTGGACTGCACCTCGGCGGGCTCCAGTCGGCGCAGGAACCAAAGCGACCCTGTCCGTGTGTTGAGCGGCGTAAAACGAGCGTCCTGGCCGAGCGCATAGTTGAGGCTGGTGACGCGCATGGCATGGCTGACGTTCTGGTCGACTTCGACTTCTTCGAGCAGCTGGTCGACCGAGAGGGGGCGACCCTGCATTTCGATCAGCGCTTCGGCGATGTTCAGCTGGCCGACGGGAACTTCGGCCAGCTGATCGGCCAGCAGCCAGCCGTCGTTGACTTCGACAAAGGCTGCCTGCCCCGGCCCCTCTTCTAAGGCAAACAACAGGCTTTCTTCGATTTCTGTCTGGTAGAGCTGGTAGATCTCGGCGGCAGAGAGCAACGCCCGGTCGCGGAGCATTCGTTCGCTGTCAAGCTGGTTGAGACGATGGGGGCTCTGCAGGTGGGTGGCAAATTCGCGCAGCTTCTGCTGCTCTCCAAACCGAACCTGGATCACCTCGAAATCCCCATGTTCTGGGTTCTGACCTGGACGGACCTGAAGGATTTCGCCGACCGCAAATTCCAACGCCGGAAAGACAACGTGCTGTCCAGTCTTGTAGCGCTTCTGCGGCATATAGATGGCACCTTTGCTCAGCTCCTGGGCAATGCGGGTGTTCTCGCGGCGCAAATACTCTTCGATCAGCGCAGTGGCCAGCCTTTCCAGCGGGATCGGCTGCTGTTTTTCGAGGAGCAGCTGGTACAAAAATTCAGTATCGTCTGCTGTGACTTCAAATTGGTCACGCCAGAAAGCTGCTGTTTGTGTTGGGCGTTGCAGCACGCTTTCCTCCTCAATTGGTTTGAAAGTGTCGATTCACTTTGGCGATTCACTTTGGTGTTGGCTCCGCAAACAATTCGGAACCGTAAAATAAGATTGTACCAGCAATGGCAGCCACGACCAAATGATTGGGGGTAAATTTCGATCTGTTTTCAAGGCAGGGCCCTCTGAAGACGGCCTGCTTCCTGCAGGGTGTGGGCGTCATAGAGGATCAGGAGCAGGTGCGCGTCGGCGTTGTCTGTGGGCAGGCGGACTTCGTAGACGTCGCGCACCGGTGTCTCCGGTGCCCAGGTGGGGGCGCGCGCCACCTGGCGCAGCGGGGTGGCGTCGTTTGCCGCAGGGGTGCCGTCCGCCAGGGCAAGCACGTTTTGCTCTGAATCGACCACCCGCAAAGAGACTTTGAGATCCAGGTTGAGCGGTGCCAGCGGATACCAGTGAAGCACCATGCGCAGCACGGCTCCGCCACGCCAGTCCAGGCGCTTCAGATCGTAGCCTTCCAGGAGAAGCTGGCCATCCAGCAGCAGCAGATCGGTGCGGGTCGTGGGGGGGACAGCAGGGCTGGCCCCGCGCGGCCAGACGCGGATCAGCGGCCCTTCCCCGCTGAAGCTGTAGAGGCTTTCGATCCCTTCCAGCTCGCGGGTCAGGTAGACCGGTTTGCCCGCGGCCACTGCCTCGGCCAGCTCTGCCCGCCGCAGTTCGGGTGCATCGGCGACGACGGGGGTCGCTGCCAGGCCAAGCCCTTCTGCCTGCTGCATATAGCGCAGCGCTGTCATCTCGCCTTCCAGCCCGATCACCAGACTCTGCGGGGGGAAGGCAACCGTGGCGAGGTCAGCGGCATAGTCGTGGAGAGCCCAGTCGGCGCTGCGGTCGACTGGAGCGCCACGCCCAGCCCCGCCGACAACCAGGAGCAGCACCCCGGCTGTGGCCAGCGCCGCCTGCCAGCTGGCCAGTCGCCCGGCGAGCAGCTGGTGCAAAGCGGCCAGGCCGCGT
>CAIOHJ010000349.1 GCA_903858085.1 uncultured Chloroflexota bacterium | reverse complement strand
TTTTTCCGCTGCAACAGCGTGGAGGCGATCACCAGCTATTTTGCCCGGCAGAGCCAGAATGAACCGGCGGACAGTCGGCTGACCGGGAAGCCTCCAGCGCCCAGGCACGAGCCTGCCGACCACAGTGAGCCCATTGCCGTGGTCGGTATGGCCTGCCGTTTCCCAGGCGGGGCGAACACGCCGGCTGCGTTCTGGCAGCTGCTGGTGGAGGGAGTGGATGCGATCGGAGAGGTGCCGGCCTCGCGCTGGGACATCAACGCGCTGCATGGCGACCAGCCAGGCCAGATCGTGAGCCGGTACGGCGGTTTTGTCGATGCGGTCGACCAGTTTGATGCGGGCTTTTTTCGGATTGCGCCGGTCGAAGCGGTGTCCATGGACCCGCAGCAGCGACTGCTGCTCGAGACGCACTGGGAGGCGCTGGAAGATGCCGGGATCGTCCCTGCGCAGCTCAAAGGGAGTGCGACCGGGGTCTTTGTGGGCGTCTATGCCGACGACTACAAACTGCTGCAGGTCAAGCAGGACGAGCCGCTGAGCACCTATTTTGGCACGGGCACGGCCAATGCGATCGCCGCAGGTCGGGTGGCCTACTTTCTGGGCACACAGGGGCCTGCCCTGGTGGTAGACACCGCCTGTTCTTCTTCGCTGGTGGCAGTGCACCTGGCCTGCCAGAGCCTGCGCACCGGCGAAAGCAGCCTGGCGCTGGCCTCCGGGGTCAATTTGCTGCTCTCGTCCGAACTGAGCGTGACCTTTTCGCAGGCTGGCATGCTCGCCCCCGACGGCCGCTGCAAGACTTTCGATGCATCTGCCGACGGGTATGTGCGCAGCGAAGGATGCGGAGTGGTGGTGCTCAAGCGGCTGGCCGATGCACTGGCAGATGGGGACACGGTGCTGGCGGTGATCCGGGGCAGTGCGGTCAACCAGGACGGGGCCAGCAACGGGCTGACTGCGCCCAGCGAACTGGCGCAGATGGAGCTGCACCGCAGTGCGCTGGCTGCTGCCGGGCTGGCTCCGCAGCAGGTGAACTATGTGGAGGCGCACGGCACTGGCACGCGGCTGGGCGACCCGATCGAGGTGCGTGCGCTCGAGGCAGTCTATGGTGCCGGCCGCACGCCAGACAATCCGCTGGTTGTCGGCTCGGTCAAGACCAACATCGGCCACACCGAGGCCGCGGCCGGGATCGCCGGGCTGATCAAGCTTGTGCTCTCCTTGCAGAAAGGGTTTATCCCGCCTCACCTGCATTTTCGTGAGCTGAACCCGCATCTGGCCGGCAGCCCCATCCAGATTCCGACACAAGGGATGGCGTGGGCAACCCACCATTCCAGAGAGCTGCGCTGCGGGGCGGTGAGTTCGTTCGGGTTCAGCGGCACCAACGCCCATCTGATTGTGGAGCAGGCGCCCCCGGCAGCAGCCAGCGCAAGACCACAGCGCCCCTGCCACCTGTTGACGCTGAGCGCCCACAGCCTTGCAGAGGTGCAAGCGCAGGCACGCCGGATCGCCGCCTTTCTGACCGCCCACCCAGACTCGTCGCTGGCGGATGTGGCAGCCACCACCCACCTGTGGCTGCACGGCCACTGGCGGGCGCCACTGGTGGCGGAGACGCATGCCGACGCGCTCGCACAGCTGGCAGCCTGCGCCGAATCCAGCCAGAATGCCGTGATCGAGCTGCCCGCCCACTCCCCCAGGGTAGCTTTTCTCTTCACGGGCCAGGGAGCACAGTACGTAGGCATGGGCCGCCAGCTCTATGCCACTCAGCCGGTCTTTCGCAGCATTCTGGATCGCTGCGACAGAGCCTTCCAGGCATGCTTCGGTCGTTCGCTGCTCGAACTGCTCTACCCTGCTGACAACTCGCAGGCCACAGCGGGCCGCGACCTGTTGGAGTCTCACCCTTGCGCCCAGGCAGCCAATTATGCGTTGGAATGTGCGCTGGCCGAGCAGTGGCGCTCCTGGGGAATACAACCAGAGCTGGTTTTGGGACACAGCCTGGGAGATTTTGCTGCAGCTTACACGGCAGGCGTCTTCAGCCTGGAAGATGGATTGCGGTTGGTGACTGCGCGCGGCCAGCTGATGGAGCAGGCGCAGGGAAGCATGCTGGCGGTGATGGCGGATGCGGCCAGTGTCGAACCGTATGTGGCACCCTATGCGGATGCCGTCATCGGCGCAATCAACGGCCCGCAGAATGTGGTGATTTCGGGTGCACGCGCGTCCGTTGCAGAGATCGAGACCCAGCTGCGTGTGGCTGGTTTCAAAACAAAAATGCTGGCAATTCCGGTAGCCGCCCATTCGCCGCTGCTTGACCCGCTACTGGATGCTTTCGAAGCCGTCGTGGCAGGGATCCACCTCTCTCCGCCCGGGCTGACGGTAGTATCCGGCATGACGGGTACTTTGATCGACGACACTGTAGCGACTCCCGACTACTGGCGGCGCCATTTGCGTGCTCCGGTGCGCTTTGCCGATGGGGTGAAGACGCTGCAAGACCAGGGGTGCACGTTGCTGATGGAGATGGGGCCGCAGTCGACCCTGCTGAAGCTGGCGCAGCACTCGCTGGATGAACCGGTCAAACTGCTGCCCAGCCTGAGTGTGGAGCGGTCCGATTGGCAGCAGATGCTGGAAAGTGCGGGGCAGCTCTTTGCGCAGGGAATCGAACTCGACTGGGGCACGTTGAATCGCAGCCTGACACGCGGGCATCTCCCTGAACTGGAAGAGAATCCGGTCGGACGCTGGCACCTGCTGACGCTGTCGGCGCGCAGCACAGCTGCGCTCACAGCACAGGCTGCGCGCTATGCAGCTTTTCTGGAAGACCACCCGGCGGCAGAGATCGGGGACATCTGTTCCAGCGCCTACACCACACGCACCCACTGGCAGGAACGGCTGAGTGTGGTCGGACGGACGGTCGCCGAGCTACGGGCTGGCTTGCACGCTTTTGTGGCAGGAGATCCAGGCCTTCATACCCGACAGGACAGGCCGGCGGAGGGGGGGCAGGTCTGCGGATCGCAGCAGGGGAGGGCGGAACAGGTTGTGCCGCCAATCGCTTTCCTCTTCACCGGCCAGGGGGCGCAGTACCTGCACATGGGGCGGGATCTCTATGCGACTCAACCTGTCTTCCGACGGGTCATCGATCGCTGCGAAGCAGTTGCCCACAGCTGCCTCAACCGCTCTCTGGTCGATCTGCTCTACCCAGCTGCCCCACCCGACCACAACGACCTGCTGGAATCCCATCCCTGCGGTCAGGCGGCAACCTATGCCATCGAGTGCGCTCTGGCCGACTTGTGGCAAAGCTGGGGTATCATCCCGGACCAGGTTCTGGGCCACAGTCTGGGGGATTTTGCTGCTGCCTACACCGCCGGGGTCTTCAGCTTGGAAGACGGTCTGCGCCTTGTCAGCGCACGCGGGCGCTTAATGGAAACCGCTGCGGGCAAGATGGTCTCTGTGCTGGCCAGTGAGTCGGAGGTTGCCACCTTGGTTGCACCCTGGCTACAGGTGACTATCGCAGTCTTCAACACGCCCAAAAGTGTGGTGATCTCCGGAGAAACAAATGCTGTCGACACGGTTACCGCGCAGCTGCAGGCGGCTGGCTTCAAAACACGCCCGCTGGCCATTCCGGTGGCAGCCCATTCTCCGCTGCTGGACCCCGTGCTCGCCGATTTTGAGGCAGTGGTGCGCAAGATCCCGCTGTCTCCTCCAAAACTGCCCGTAGTTTCCAGCATGACCGGCCAGCCTGTCACGACAGATCTCACAGATCCGGCCTACTGGCGACAACATCTGCGTCAGCCTGTGCGCTTCGCCGACGGTGTAGCCACCCTGCACGCACAGGGTGTCCAGGTCTTCGTGGAGGTCGGTCCCAGCCCTGTCCTGCTGGGACTGGCCGGGCAGTGCCTTGACGCGCTGGCGTCTTCGCCGGGCGAGGGCTCGTACCTGCTCCTGCCCTCGCTGCGTGCGGGTCAGGGTGAGTGGCAGCAGCTGCTCGCCAGCCTGGGCGAACTCTATGTGCGCGGCGTTGCCATCGACTGGCAGGGGCTTGACCGTGGGTATGGGCGGCACAAGGTTGCGCTGCCGACCTACCCCTTCCAGCGCCAGCGCTATTGGGTGGACACCCCTCGACGCAAGCAGCCCCAAGCTTCGCTGCGCCCGCTGCTCGACCGGATGATGCGGTCGCCCGAACTCGATGCCACCCTGTTTGAGACCGAGTTCAGCGTGGAGAGGTTGCCCTTCCTGGCAGAACATCGGGTCTACGGTGAGGTTGTCTCGCCAGGCGCGTGCCAGCTGGCACTGACTCTGAGTGCAGCCCAGCTCCAGATGGGGGAAGAACGCCCTCTTGCGCTGGCCGATGTCATTCTTCCCCAGCCCCTCGTGCTGGCTGCCGGCCAGACCCGGACAGCACAGCTGCTGTTCACCGTACCCGAAGGACAGGAACAGCGTGGACCGGAACACACCCCTCTGTCTTTCAATCTGGTCAGCTTCGTCACACCAGAGGCACAACAGCAGACTCGCATCGCAGCCGCTTCGCACGCAGCGGGTACCGTTTCCCTTCTAGACAGCACCATCCATGCGCCCCATCCGGCAACTGCCCTCTCTGATGCCCGGCAGCGCTGCCGTGAACGGCTCGACATATCTCGTTTTTACGTGGAGCAGGCAGCTCATCAGATTGAACTTGGCGCTCCCTTCCGCTGGGTCGCCGAGGCGTGGCGGGGAAGCCCAGGCACTGAAATCCTGGCACGTCTGGTGCGGCCGGAGTCTGTGACGACGCTGGAGGGGTATGCACTGCATCCAGGGCTGCTCGATGCCTGTTTCCAGGCGATGGGAATGGTGCAGGAGGCAGACAAGGAGACACGGCTGCCTTTTGCGCTGGAGTCGCTGCGCCTGCACAGAGCAGCGCAGGGAGAGGGCTGGTGGTGCCATGCCCGTCTGGCGGCTGCAAACCGCTGGGACATCGTGCTCTGGGATGGAGCGGGCAGCCTGGTTGCGGAAATCGACGGCTTCCAGATGCGGGCGGCCTCAGCCTCGGCCATCCGTGGAACAGAACCCTGGCAGGAGTGGCTCTACACGGTCGACTGGCAGCTTCGCCCTTATTTTGGGCTGCCTCTCGATTTCCTGCCTGCTCTGTCCCCGGCAACCCCAACCTGGCAGGCTGCGGTGGAGCCGCTGGTCTCTGACCTCGAACGCCAGCGCTCGACACAGTTGATGGCCGCGCTGGAGGCGCTGAGTCTCGACCTGGTCGTGGCCGCCTTTGACAGTGCAGGTTTCCAGTTTGAGCCGGGCAGCGTGTGGCGCAGCGAACGGATCGCTCGCAGGCTCGGCGTCCTCCCGGTCTGGCATCGGCTGCTGGAACGGCTGCTCCGGATGCTGGCCGAAGCAGGGATGCTCCGGGCAGAGCACGACGGCTGGCGCGTGCAGCACAAGCCCGCGCTCCCGGACCTGGCTGACCAACTGGCCACGCTCCGGGCAGAGTATGACGACACTCCTGAACTCCGGCTGCTCGTGCGCTGCGGGGTCAAGCTGGGTGAGGTGCTGCGTGGGGTGCAGGAGCCGCTGGAACTGCTTTTCCCCGGCGGGGACAGCAGCGATGCCATGCGCATCTACACCGAAACAGCGGGTGCGCGCACCATGAACGGGCTGGTCCAGGCAGTGGTGCAGGATGTCTGCCGGAATCTGCCCTCCGGCCGTGGGCTGCGTCTGGTCGAGGTAGGGGCCGGCACCGGCGGGACGACTGCAAGCCTGCTGCCGCTGCTGCCCGCAGAGCACTCCGACTACCTCTTCACCGACATCGGCGCCAGCTTCCTGAACCGGGCAGCCGAACGCTTTGAGCGTTTCCCTTTCGTGCGTTACCAGATGCTGGACATCGAGCAGCCCCTGACAGCACAGAAGATCGCATCCCAGCAGGCAGATCTGGTGATCGCCGCCAATGTGCTGCACGCCACCCGCAATCTGGACGACACCCTGTCCCATGTGCGCCAATTGCTGCAGCCAGGGGGCTGGCTGGTGCTGTTGGAAACCACCACACCTTGGCGCTGGCTGGATCTCACCTTCGGACTCACCGACGGCTGGTGGCGCTTTCAGGACGAACGCCAGACGCACCCGCTGCTGAAACCTGAAGCGTGGCGCTCCCTGTTGCTGTCACACGGTTTCTGCGAGGTCAGCCTGATAGAGCAGGCCGGCCAGACAGTCTTCGTGGCGCGGGCGGACAGCCAGCCTGTTGCTGCAGACAGCTGCCGCTGGCTGATTCTGGCGGACAGCCAGGGTGTCGGGGAAGCGCTGGCGGCACAGCTGCGCAGCCAAGGAAATGAGGTGCTCACCGTCTACGCTTCGGGGATGCGGACAGACCTGCCTGCCGCTGAAGGAATGCTTTCGATTGATGCCGACTCGCTGCAAGGATACCAGCAGCTGCTGCGCCAGCATCCCCGCCCGGATCGGGTAGTGTATCTGTGGGGGCTGGACACTCCCGCTCTTTCTCTGCCGGCGCAGCAACCTTCGCCCGGAGAAACCGGCAAGACGATGGAACTGGTTGCTGCAGCAGAGCATGGCTATGCTTCGGCCCTGCTGCTGGTGCAGGCGCTGGTACAGGAAGCGGTGGAACCCGCCAGCTTGTGGCTGGTGACCCAAAACGCCCAGCCTGCGGCGCCGGGCGACTCGGTCACAGGGGCGCTCCAGTCCGGCCTGTGGGGCATCGGCAAAGTGATTGGGCTGGAGCACCCCGAGCTGAATCCTGTCTGCATCGACCTGCCCGAGGGACAAGACGCAGAAGCGCAGGCTCGCCGGCTGCGCACCGTGCTGACCATGCCTGTCAGAGACAATCTGCATGAGCGGCAAATTGTACTGCGAGAAAATGCACAGTATGTCGCCCGGCTGCAGCGTGGCTGTGAACCGGCCGATAGCGGCGCTGACAAGGAACTGATCCCCCCCGCAGGAGCCTGCCGGCTGGATATTGTGGAGCGAGGTCAGCTCGACAACCTGCAGTTGCTCCCGCTGCAGCGGCGTGATCCGGCAGCCCACGAAGTAGAAATCCGAGTCATGGCGGATGGGGTGAACTTCCTCGATGTGCTGGATGTGCTCGGCATTCTTCCTCTGAAACGCCCGGCTTTGGGTGGGGAGTGTGCAGGCGAGATTGTGCAGGCAGGTACAGCGGTGCACAAAGAGCACGGACTTGCCGTGGGTGACCGCGTCGTTGCCTTGCCATCGGGCGGTGGCTTTCAGCAATATATCACGGTGGACGCTGCACGGGTGGTCGCTCTGCCAGACACACTCGACTACAGCGAGGCTGCCGGCATCCCAATTAATTTCGGGACTGCCTGGCAGGCACTGCATCAGGCAGCGAGGCTGCGGGAAGGCGAACGCGTCCTGATCCATTCAGCTGCGGGTGGGACAGGGATGGCGGCAGTACGGCTGGCCCAGGCAGCTGGCGCGGAGATCTATGCCACCGCCAGCCCGGACAAATGGGGGACTCTGCGTGCGCTGGGGGTGAAGCACCTCTACTCTTCGCGCACGCTGGAGTTTGGGCAGGCCATCCTGCAGGACACCGGCGGTCGCGGGGTGGATGTCGTGCTGAATTCGCTGACTAGCGAGGGGTTCATTGCAGCCAGTCTGTCTTCCCTGGCGCTTGCCGGCCGGTTTGTCGAAATTGGCAAACGCAATATCTGGTCGCATGACGAAGTCCAGGCTTTCCGCCCGGATGTCGAATACTACATTGTGGATCTGTACGCAGAGATTCAGAACCAGCCCGAAACAGTCGTGGGTTCTCTGCGCCGGCTGATGGTGCGTTTTGGCAGCGGTGAACTCCAGCCAGTGCCCTGCACGGTCTATCCGATGACGCAGGCGGTGCAGGCCTTCCGCACCCTACAAAAGGGGCAGAACATCGGTAAAATCGTGCTCGTTCCCCCGGACCTGACGCACGCTTCCGCCAGCCACCTTTCCGTGCGCAAAGATGCCACCTATCTGATCACGGGTGGGTTAGGCGGGCTGGGGCTGGCAGTGGCACGCTGGCTGGCCGGGCAGGGGGCAAAACATCTGCTCCTGGTGGGACGCAGTGCACCCGGCGCCGTGGCACAGGAGCAGCTGGCAGCGCTGGCTGAGCAGGGTGTTTCCGTGGTTGTGGCACAGGCCGATGTGGCCGACCTCCGCCAGCTCGAGGCTGCCCTGCAGCAGATAGACGAAAATTACCCGCTGGCTGGAATCTTCCACAGCGTGGGCGTGCTGAACGACGCTGCGCTGCTGCAGCAGAACTGGCAGCGGTTTGCCCCGGTGCTGGCGCCCAAGATGCAGGGGGCGTGGAACCTGCACACTTTGACTCAAGGAGAGAAGCTGGATTTCTTCGTGCTTTTCTCGTCTGCAGCCAGCCTGCTCGGCAGCCGGGGACAGGCCAACCATGCGGCAGCCAACGCCTTTTTGGACAGCCTGGCGTATGCGCTACGCCGGCAGGGGGTGCGAGCACTCAGCATCAACTGGGGAGCGTGGTCTGAAATTGGCGCAGCGGCCCAGCTGGAGCACCAGGATTCGCTCCGCAGGAAAGGATTTGAGTTCATCCCGCCGCAGCAGGGGATCGCGGCTCTCGCACATTTGCTAGACAGCCGTGCCGTCCAGGCTGGGGTGGTTCCCATCCGCTGGCAGGCATTTTTGCAGCAGGGTGTGCAGACCGATGCCTTCTATGCGACGTTGCAGGCAGAGAGCGTGCGCAGCGTGGTGCAGGCAGCGGCCCCTGCCATAGATGTGTACCAGCAACTGCTCAACGCCGACCCGGCGAAGCGCCGTACCCTGCTGCTGGAGGTGCTGCGCCGCACCACTGCCAAGGTGCTGGGGATGCGGGTGTGGGAACAGATTGACTCCAGACAGGGATTGATGGAGATGGGGGTCGACTCGCTGATGGCGGTGGAGCTGCGCAACCATCTGTCTCGGCTACTGCAGCAGTCGCTGCCCTCAACCCTGATCTTCGACTATCCCACGATTGTAGCGCTGCAGGAGTATCTGGCAGAGCGTCTGCAGAGTGTTGTAGATTCAGCTGCACCCTCAGATACGCTCGCTGAACCGCAAAACGTTGATCTCCCCCCTGCTGCGGCTCAGGTCTCCTGGTCTGCAGGGCTGCACGAACCGATCGCGATCGTCGGCATGGCCTGTCAGCTGCCGGGTGGCGTGGAGACAGCGGAGGAATTCTGGCGCCAACTGCTGGCAGGCTTCGACGCTGTGCGTGCGCTGCCTGAGCCGCGGCTGCGTGACATCCAGCACAGCCAGGATTCCGCAGCGCCACAGGGAGCCTTCCTCGATCGGGTGGATGGCTTTGACCCTGCGTTTTTTGGCATCTCCCCGCGCGAGGTGGTGGTGATGGACCCGGCGCATCGTCTGCTGCTGGAGACGGCATGGCATGCGCTGGAAGATGCCGGGATCGTGCCGGCCGCGCTCTTCAACCAGGAGGTGGGCGTCTTCATCGGCGGCGGCACCAGCAACTACCTGGAGCTGGTGAAGGCGAGCGGGGCCGGACACGACCTCTACACGGCGACCGGCAATGTTACGAGCACCGCAGCAGGCCGTGTCTCCTATCTGTTGGGGCTGACCGGCCCGAACGTGGCAGTCGACACCGCCTGCTCTTCCTCACTCACGGCGATCCACCAGGCCTGCCAGAGCCTGCGGCTGGAGGAGTGCAGCGCTGCGATTGCCGGCGGTGTCAACCTGATCGTGGATCAAGACGTCACCGAAATGTTTGCCAACGGCGGCATGCTCTCTGAAGATGCACGCTGCAAGACCTTCGATGCGGCTGCGAACGGCTACGTCCGGGGAGAGGGTGCCGGGCTCGTGGTGCTCAAGCGGCTGGCCGACGCGCAGCGGGACGGAGACCGCATCCTGGCCGTGATCCGGGGCAGCGCCATCAACCAGGATGGGCCGAGCGGGGGGCTGACCGTGCCCAATGGCCCGTCCCAGGAGCGGGTGATCCGCCGAGCGCTGGCCGATGCAGGCGTGCACCCCGCTGAAGTGGGCTACATCGAGGCGCACGGCACCGGCACGCCGCTGGGCGACCCGATCGAGATGGGTGCGCTGGGCAAGGTCTTTGCGGAGCGGGAACTGCCACTCTACGTCGGGTCGGTCAAGACCAACATCGGCCATCTGGAATTGGCGGCAGGGGTCGCCGGCCTGATGAAGCTGGTACTCTCGCTGCAGCACGGCCTGATCCCACCCCACCTGCACCTGAGGCAGCCCAGCCCCTATATCGACTGGGCGACCTTGCCCGTCCAGGTGCCCATCGAAGCGACATCGTGGCCGTCGAACGGGGAGAGGCGCATCGGCGGGGTGAGCGCGTTTGGCTTCAGCGGTACCAATGCCCATGTGGTTGTTGAAGCCCCTCCGCCGCAGCAGGATGTGCCACAGAGCGACATGGAGAGGCCGCTCCATCTGCTGACCGTGGCCGCCAGGAACGAAGCAGCGCTGGCCGCGTACGTGCGAGGCTACGCCGGCTTTCTCACCGACCCTCCCGCTGTCCATCTGGGGGACCTGACCTACACAGCGCATGTCGGGCGCAGCCATTTCAAACACCGCCTGAGCCTGGTGGCGGATTCTTTGGAAGCACTGCACCGGCAGCTGCAGCAGATAGCGGCGGGGGAGCAGGCCAGCGGATGCCAGCAGGGGACAGCGGGAGAGGTTGCCCTGCGAGTGGCCTTCCTCTTCACCGGCCAGGGGGCACAGGCCGCCGGGATGGGGCGGGAGCTCTACGCTACATCCCCCGAGTTCCGCCGGCTGCTGGACGAGTGCGACACCCTGCTGCGCGCGCACCTGGGCGAATCCGTGCTGGCCGTGATGCACCCCGCCGGCGGGGAAAGTGCCTCTCGGCTGGATGAGACCCAGTACACCCAGCCTGCGCTCTTCGTGCTCGAATATGCACTGGCGCAGCTGTGGCGCGCGTGGGGGGTCGAGCCGGAGATTCTCATCGGCCACAGCGTGGGCGAGATTGCGGCGGCTTGTGTCGCCGGGGTCTTCAGCCTGGAAGATGCGCTCAAGCTGGTCGCGGCGCGCGGGCGACTGATGGGTGCGTTGCCGGCGGGCGGCGTGATGGTCGCGCTGCAGACCGATGAGGCGCGATCCCGACAGGCGATTGCAGCGTATCAGGCCGGGCAAGACGGAGCGGCCCAGGTCTCGATTGCTGCGGTCAACGGCCCCAGCAACACGGTGCTCTCCGGAGAGAGCACAGCGGTTCTGGCAGTTGTCGAGCAGCTCGCAGCAGAGGGAGTCAAGAGCCAGCAGCTAAACGTCTCGCACGCCTTCCACTCGTTGCTCATGGAGCCGATGCTGGCAGCGTTCCGGCAGGTTGCAGAGAGCATCGTCTATCACGAGCCTGCACTGCGCCTGGTCTCCAATCTGACCGGCAAAGTGGCGGGCGACGAAATCGCTACCCCCGACTACTGGGTACGCCACGTGCGCGAGGCGGTGCGCTTCGCCGACGGCGTGGCCACGCTGCACGAACAGGGGGTCCAGGTCTTTCTGGAGATCGGCCCCAAGCCTGTCCTGCTCGGCATGGCCGGCCAGTGCCTCGACGCACTGGCAGTTCCCTCTGCCCAAACTACGCAGCGACCTTCTGTCGGCACTCCACTGCCTGCTGCCTCTCTGCCCGCTCTCTTCCTCCCTTCGCTGCGCGCCGGCCAGGGGGAGTGGCAGCAGCTG
>CAIOHJ010000348.1 GCA_903858085.1 uncultured Chloroflexota bacterium | reverse complement strand
GATCACGATGTTGGTGTCGGTGTCAAAGCCATCCATCTCGACCAGGATCTGGTTGAGTGTCTGCTCCCGTTCGTCGTTGCCTCCTCCCATGCCTGCTCCACGATGGCGGCCGACCGCGTCGATTTCGTCGACAAAGATAATGCACGGCGAATTTTTCTTGGCCTGCTCGAAGAGGTCGCGCACGCGGCTGGCGCCGACACCGACAAACATCTCGACAAATTCTGAACCTGAACTGGCAAAAAAGGGGACACCCGCTTCGCCGGCAACTGCTTTGGCCAGCAGCGTCTTGCCGGTGCCTGGGGCACCGACCATCAGCACCCCTTTGGGGATGCGTGCCCCGAGGGCTGCAAATTTCTGGGGCTCTTTGAGAAACTCCACCACCTCTTGCAGCTCCTGTTTGGCCTCATCCGAACCGGCCACGTCGGCAAAGGTGACCGTCGGTCGGTCTGCCCCCTCCATCTTGCGTGCCCGGCTGCGCCCGAACTGCATGGCGCGGTTCTGGCCTCCGCCCCCTGCCTGGCGCATGATAAAGATAAAAAAGGCAAAGACCAGCAGCATCGGCAGCAACATGACCAGCCAGCTGAAGATAGCCCCACTGTTGGGGGCGCTCTCGACCTCGATTGGCAGAGTCTGCAGGCGTTCTTCGCTCACGCCCAGCGCGCGCAGCGTCTCGAGCAGACTCTCGCTGTTCTCTTTGCGGCTCTGCAGCCGTTGTGGGTCGGACTTCAGCTCGACGTAGATCGTTTCACCCTGCACAGTCACCAGGCGCACATCGTCGTTGTTGACCGCCTGGGCAATTTGGTTGAGCCCGACCAGGTTGGCTGCGTCTCCGGAGGAAGCAAACAGGAAACGGGAGCCGATCACCAGCAGCAGCACCAGCACGATCCAAAACCAGCTGCGGCTCAGCCAGTTGCCCCCAGAGGGGGGTTGTGTACGCTTGTTGGGGTCGGTCGGTCGTTTAGGTGGTGTTTTTTGTTCGCTCATACTCTTTTTTGGGATGAATATGGCTGCTTTTTTCGGCAGCCGTGCGCTTTTCAAGCGCGCCATTCCTCGACGTCAGCGCAGCGGATTGCTGCGTCCCTTGCGCTCTTTCCAGCGTAGCACGTTGTGGCCAATGCATCCGTAAGAGCCGTTCCGTCTCTGCCGGATCAAAGAGCGGCCAAGGCCGGCTGCAAGTTGACGCCGACCCGGTGCGTCCTGGCCCGATGCAGCGGCGACAGCTCCGGTGAAATCCGGGCATGGGGCCGCGAAGCTTCGTCAGGCTTGTCACTCAGGCAGAGCAGCTGGCAGCCACGCGCTTTGCACCACAGCGCTACCTGGTAGACCTCTTCGGTGAGGGTGATCTCGTGGTCGAGCAGTTCCTGCACGCTGGCGTTGTCGGGCATGTTGCCCATATGCTCCATCGTGCTGACGAATTCCTGGCGCCGGAAACTCTTGAAGGGGGTCGGGTCGCCGGTGCGGACGCTGCTGCTGATGGCTTCATGCACCTCGCGCAGTGTCAGCCCGGCGGCAGGGTTGCTCAACAGCCGGCTGTTTACCCAGCGCAGCACCTGCTCAAAATTTTCCAGGCTCTTGTGTTCGAATTCGCCGACCAGCTCCTCCAACTGCACGATCTGGGTGTTGAGCACCATGCAGATATAGGCCAGGTAGTCCTGGTTGTCTGCCGTCAACGTGTGGTAGCGAGATCGGTTGAGCTCGTGGTAGTGCTCTTCAAAGAGCGTCTGGTTGAAATCCTCCCCCAACACAGAATGCATGGTGCGGTAAATACCGGCCAGCCGGGCCAGGTCGATCACTTTGTCGTTGCGTCCTTTGGCGCCCAGCGCAGTCTTGTCGATATCGACCACCACCGCAGTGCGATCATCCAGCTTGAACTCTTGCTGGCGCAACCGCTGCAGCCACTCCACCAAAGCACTCCAGCGGTTGGCGAGCTGGATCGCTGGGGCTTCGAGCTGGCTGGCAGGGGGCTGGTCCAGCCGTTCTGCGCCGATAAAACAGGCCCCACGCCAGTGGCTTTCGGCAACCAGGTTGCTGAAGGCGCGGCCGTCGTTGAAGAGCGTGTCGCCCAGAAACAGGATTTCAGAGACTGGGGTGGCCACTTTGCGCGCAGATTGGATCCGGTTGATGAACCAGACTGCCGCCTTGGCATAGTCACGGTCCTGCTTGCGCGGGATCTGAGCACTGCGCAGCTCCATCTCATAAAACGCCTGCTTGAGGCCGGGCACACGGCGGTCAAGCGGTTCCAGATTGCGGTAGATCACCCAGTCGTCACAAAAATCAGCCAGACAGGCTCGTCCAAAATTTTCGTACATTACTCGCTTCTCATTCGCTCGATCGATGCCAGGATCTATCTCTATTTTATGCAAACTTTGTCGATTTGGCCAGCAGGGCCGCCTCCTGGCCAAGATAACCCAGTGCGACCAGCAGCTCGGCGTTGAGCAGGCTGCCGCCTGCAGCGCCGCGGATGGTGTTGTGGCCCAGTGCCATGAACTTGTAGTGCAGCAATGGGTCAGGGCGCAGACGGCCGACGACGGTGGCCATCCCGGCCACACTGCCCGCCATCCGGTCCAGCCGGGGTTGTGGGCGGTCAGGACGGGCGTCGTAGAGAATGGCTGGCTGGGGTGCGCTGGGCAGCCGCAGCTGCTGGGCGAGCGGCTGGTAGTCGCGCCAGGCCTGCACGATCTGCTCCTGGGTCGGTTTTTCGGCAAATTCGACGCTGATCGCCTCCAGGTGCCCGTTGCGCGTCGGCACCCGGTTGCAATGTGCGCTCACAACGAAGTCAGCGTAGCGCACCCCGCTGCCGTCAAAGGTGCCCAACAGTTTCTGCGGCTCCTTGAGCTCCATCTTTTCTTCCTCGCCGCTGATGTAGGGAATCACATTGTCGAGAATGTCCATGCTGCTGACCCCAGGGTAGCCGGCACCGCTGATCGCCTGCATCGTCACGACAAAAATTTTGGTGACGCCGAAACGCAGATGCAGCGGGTGCAACGCCGAGACCAGGTGGGTGGTGCTGCAGTTGGGATTGGTGGTAATGTATCCGTTCCAGCCGCGAGCCCGCTTCTGGATGTCGATCAACGCCAGATGTTCGGGGTTGACCTCCGGGATCAGCAGCGGGACATCTGGATCGTAGCGGTGGTTGCGGGCGTTGCTGCAGACTACATAGCCGGCAGCAGCGAATGCTTTTTCGATTTCGCCAGCGGTCTCTGAGGGCAGGGCGCTGAAAACGATCTGACACTCCGGCCCAGGCGCACATTCATGGATGACCTGCGTGTGCAGCGCGGTCGGCATGTCGCCGCGCAGGTTCCAGCGGCAGGCATCGACATAGCGCTTGCCGGCGCTGCGTTCGGAGGCAAAGAGCGCCGTAATTTCAAACCAGGGATGGCCCTGCAGCAGCTGGACAAACCGTTGTCCGACGGCGCCGGTAGCTCCCAGAACACCTACTTGGATTTTCTGCATAGAACAAACTTCCTCTCGAAGGTCGGGTCAGCGATAAAAGGCCAATTCGACGATGTCGCTCAGCACACCCGCAGCCGTGGCGTCGGCGCCAGCCCCACGCCCCTGGATGACCAGCGGCGTGGGCTGGTACCAGCGCGTATGAAATTCAACCAGGTTGTCGGCGCCGCTCAGCTGGCCCAGCGGGCTGGCCGCAGGAACCGCCTGGGGACCGACCTGGCATGTGCCGGCGGCGACCCTGGCGACATAGCGCAGGACCTGATTTTGGGCCGCTGCTGCTGCAACCTGTTCTGCAAAGTGATCGTCGAGCGCGGGCAACGCTGCCAGGAATTCGGCCACAGAAAGCTCTGCCAGTGCGGCCGGGTACAGGCTTGTCACAGCCACGTCCGCCAATTCGAGCTGCCAGCCCAGACCACGTGCCAGAATCAGCGCTTTGCGGGCCACATCTACCCCCCCCAGGTCGTCGCGCGGGTCAGGTTCGGTGTAGCCAAGCCGGTGGGCCTCGCGCACGACGGCGCTGAAGGGCTGGCCTGCCTGCAGACCGCTCATGACAAAGCCGAGGGTTCCGCTGAAGGCACCGGCGATGCGTTCGATCGGGTCGCCGCTGGCCTGCAGACGGTTGAGCGTGGCCATCACCGGCAGCCCAGCCCCACAGGTCGCCTCCCAGCGTGAAGCACTCCACGAGCGGGCAGCCGGCTGGCTGCCGGTCGCACCGGCTCGGGTGAGCCGGTTGTAGACCTCCTGCGCGCCTGTCAAAGGTTTTTTGTTGGCCAGCACGACCCGGTGCCCCTGGGCCAAAGCCTGGGTCAAGACCGGAACCGTCTCTTCGGTCGCAGTGCAGTCGACGAGAAGCGTGCCAGGGCGGCTGGCGATGTCGACCACGGCCGCCAGATCCTGCTGGGGCCCCCCCTGGCTGTGGTCGGAGAGGCGACGGCGGCGTGCCTTAAACTCCACCACATCCAACAAGGTAACGTCGTCGAGGCCGCCCTGCAAAGCGACCACTGCTCCCTCACGGTCGCAGACCGCCAGGATCGAAATCTCCAGACCATACTCTGCCGCGTGGTAGGCCCGGTTCTGTACAATCTGCCGGATCAACGCACGCCCCACCCCACCAACGCCAAACAAAATCATCGCTGCATGGTGCATAAGGTTTTTCAGGGCCCCTGCTGATGGTTACACAAAACTTCTACAAGAGTACGCCACGACCTTTGAATCACCGTGAATCACCGTGAATCACCGTGAATCACCGTGAATCACCGTGAATCACCGAGTACGGGATTTCCTTCCCTTTTGTGTTCCAGAAACAACACTGAATTTTAACATCGCTGGACGTTTTTCTGACAACCCAGAGCAGGACAGGAAAG
>CAIOHJ010000347.1 GCA_903858085.1 uncultured Chloroflexota bacterium | reverse complement strand
GGGGCTGCAGCTCAGGTTGGCCGCTCCAGCCGGCACCTGGTCGCGCCAGCCGCTGGCGCTGACAGGCACCGGGCCCAGAATGGCCAGCGAACGTTCCCAGCGTGCATCTACGGCGGTGCCCACGCTCTGGTCGGTCTGGAAAAGCGCGAAGAGCAGCCAGCCCAACCCGACCAGCAGGAGCCCGGCGCCGATCAGGAGCGGGAGGAGCCAGCTGCGCCCCGCCTCCGGCTGTCGTGCTGCTGGGGGAGCGGGGGGCGCTGAAAGCGGTGCCCCGCAGCGGATGCAGGTGCGTGCTGTGGGGCTGTTTTCGGTTTTGCAGGCGCTGCACAGGCGCTGCGGGCCGGCTGCGGTGGCGAACGCTCCGACGACGCCGCCGGCCGAGCGGGCCCGCCCGGCGCTCAGGTCGGCTCCACACTGCCGACAGTTGGCGGCAGTGGCGCTGTTGCGGGTTCCGCAGAAGGCGCAGTGGAGATCAGGCCCTGTTTGTGCCCGTTTGATTTGGGTCGTGTCCTGGGTCAGGGTGGCTGCTGTGGGCGCTTCAAATTGTACGTCTGCGGGCTGGGCCGCGCCACAGCCGCTGCAAGTTGTCTGTGTGCCTGGATTGCGGGTCTTGCAGACCGCACAGGACCATTCCAATTCAACATAGCCAAGTTCTTTGCGAGCCATCGAGCGTCCCTCGAATTGTTGGACAGATACACCTGTCTGTATTGTAGCTGCAAGCGGTGCCTTGCGCCAACCGAAGGGTGCAGGTGCAGGGCTTCGCAGGGTACACAGCGAGGGCTGCCACACCGCGTCCGGGGGATGGCAGAGGCCGGAGGTTCTGCCGAGGGGCCGTCTGGAACTTGTGGCTTCTCAGGCGGCGGTCTTCTCCCGGTGGCTGAGCCTGTCGAAGCCACCGATGTGCGTGGCTTGTGCACAGGCGTGTTGGCAGATGGAGGCTGAACCGGCTACAATAGCTCGCATGGATGCAAAGAGCACGCGGCGGGCCGCAACCCAGCCCGGCAGATCGTCGGCAGAAGAGCCCTGGGAGGTCGAGGAGGAGCTCGATCGTTTTCGCCCGCCCGGGGAGCGCCCGCCGGCCCCCAGCCCGACAGCCCTGCCTCCCGACCCACGCACGCTTTCGGCCCGCCGTGCGCTCGACCAGGCGCTGGATCGCTGGTGGCAGAGCGCTCTGCTGCCAGACAGCCAGCTGCTGCGCGAAGGGTTGCTTGTTCTGCAGGCGGGCCATGAGCTGGCGGAAAGCCAGCGGACCCTGCTGCTGCGGGCCGCTTTGGCCCACCGGCGGGGCATGCTGACCGCCCTGCGTTTCCAGACCGACCCGGAGCGCACGGCTGTGGTGCTGGCAGAGGCGGTGTGCGATGGGTCCCTGCCGCTGGAAGGGATGCAGCCGCTGCTCCAAGGCGACGAGAACAGCCCTGAATGGAGACCTGCGCTGATAGAGCGGTTGCGCCAGTGCGAACCCGGCCAGCGGCTGCGGGCCGAGCCGGCGCTGGCCTTGCTGGCCCAGCCCACAGCTACACGAGGGAGCGTACGGGGGGGGAAGCCAGCGCGTGCGGCCGCCTCTGCGCAGCCGTCAAGCCAGAAGGGGCTCTGGTTCGGCCTGCTGGGGGTTGTGCTTGTCGCAGTCGGCGTCGTTGTGTTTTGGGGAGGAGAGCGCCAGCGCCCGGTGGCGACGGTCGCTGTGCCAGCAGGCAGCTACTCGGTGCATGTGGCGCCCGACGCCGGGCCCAAGACGGTCGAGCTGAACGCCTTTGTCATCGACCGGTACGAGGCGACGGTCGGGCAATACCGTCTCTGCTACGAGCGCGGCGTTTGTCCCTGGCCAGCGACACCGGCCAGCGCCACGCGCGCGCGCTATCTGCTCGATCTGGCCTTTGCCGAATTTCCGATGGTCCATGTCGACCACAAAGCTGCCGAGCGTTTCTGTCGATTTCAGGGCAAACGGCTGCCGACCGCAGCGGAATGGGAAGTGGCTGCCGCCTATGCACCGGCCAGCCAGCGCATGTACCGTTTTCCGTGGGGCGATGAATGGGTGGCGCAGCGTGCCAACGCGGCGTCGGCCAACATCGGCGACACCGTGCAGGTGGGCTCCTACCAGCCAGCGGGCGACAGCCCGTTGGGGGTCAGCGAGATGGCAGGCAATGTTGCGGAATGGACCAGCACGCCCCTCTTGGTGGAGGGGGTCACCCATTATCTGGTGCGCGGCGGCTCGTTTGTCAGCGAACCCGGCGAACTGCGCACCGCCGCCGTTGAATCGCTGGCTGCCCAGACGGTGGCCAGCTGGTTGGGGGTGCGGTGTGCCAGTACCCCTGCTGAGTAGCCTGTGCCGGGCAGCCTGTGCCGGGCAGCCTGTGTATTCAGCGTATTTCGCGAGGGCCAGACTTTGCACGACAGGGGAGTTTTGAGTACAGTATCGCACCGAAGCAAAAATTGGGGGGGTGGGGAGCCACCTGTGGGTCTACAGATAGATAGTGAGACGACCTGGAGATGATGAAAGCGCATATTGAAACATTGGATTTGACCAAAGAGCTGGCCTTCGCGTCCAGGCTGGCGCGCGAGGCGGCGACCATTGTCAACACCTTCTATGTCGGCTCTTCTGAAGTACGCTACAAGTCAGACGACGAGCCTGTGACCGAGGCGGACCGAAGCGCCAACCAGCACATTGTGGCCCGCATCGGGGCCGTCTTTCCCGAAGATGGGATCCTCTCGGAGGAGTCGAAGGACGATTTCGTGCGGCTGAAAAAATCGCGTGTCTGGATCGTGGATCCTTTGGATGGCACCAAGGAATTTATTGCCCGCAACGGTGAATTTTCGATCATGATCGGGTTGGCCGTGGAAGGTCGGGCGGTGTTGGGGGTGGTCCAGCAGCCGGCCACCGGGCTGCTCTATGCCGGAGCGGTGGGGCTGGGTGCCTTTCTGTACGAAGATGGGGAACGGATCGAGCTGAAGGTAAGCGAATGTGGAGAGCTGCGCAACATGATCATGGTCAGCAGCCGCAGCCATCGACAGCAGATTGTCGACCGGATCCGTGCCCAGCTGAACATCACGCGCGAGCGCGTGTCGGGCAGCGTGGGGCTCAAGGTCGGGCTGATCTCGCGCCAGCTGGCCGATCTGTACATCCACCCCAGCCCGGGCTGCAAGGAATGGGACTTGTGCGCTCCCCATGCGGTGCTCGAGGCAGCGGGCGGGCAGATTTCGGACTGTTGGGGCAACCCGCTGCGCTACAACCGCCGCGATGTGCGGGCCCACAACGGGTTGGTGGCGACCAATGGGGTTTTGCACGGTCTGGTCACGGAGACGGTTGCGGCGATCTGCGAGGAGTTTGGCTACAACCAGGACGATGGGTTCTGGTAAAAGAGACGAGGATCGATGTTTGACCATGAGACCTACCTGTCGCCGCTGACCTGGCGGTACGGCAGTGTTGCGATGCGGCAGCTGTGGAGCGAAGCGCACAAACGCCGGCTGCTGCGTCGTTTTTGGGTGGCGTTGGCAGAGGCCCAGCGGCAGGCTGGGTTGGTCACCCCCGAACAGGTAGCTGACCTGCGCGCCCACGAAACTGAGATCGACATCGCCGCTGCGGAGGCGGTCGAACGGGAGATCCGCCATGACCTGATGGCCGAGATCCAGGTTTATGCTGCGCAGTGCCCGGTCGGCGGCCCCATCCTCCATCTGGGGGCGACGTCGATGGATGTGCTCGACAATGTCGATGCGCTGCGGCTGCGTGCGGCGCTCGACCAGCTGCTGGTCGGGGTGGAGCGGCTGCTGGCGGCGTTGGCGGGGCGTATCGAAGCCGAGGCGCAGACCGTGACGATCGCGTTCACCCATCTGCAGCCCGCAGAACCGACGACGGTCGGCTACCGGCTGGCGCAGTATGGGCAGGATCTGCTGGCCGACCTGGCTGAGCTGCGCAGGGTGCGTTCTGCGGTGCGCGGCAAAGGGCTCAAAGGTGCGGTCGGGGTCAGTGCCAGCTATGTCCAGCTGCTGGCGGGCACGGGGTGGAGCGCCCGCCAGCTGGAGAGCGCGGTGATGGCGCAGCTGGGGGTGGAGGCCTTTCCGGTCGCCACCCAGACGTACCCGCGCAAGCAGGACTGGCTGGTGCTCAACGCCCTGGCCGGGCTGTGTGGCACGCTGCACAAATTTGCTCTGGATCTGCGGCTTTTGCAGAGCCCGCCTTTTGGGGAGTGGAGCGAGCCGTTTGGGGCGCGCCAGGTCGGCTCGAGCGCCATGCCCTTCAAGCGCAACCCGATTGTGGCGGAAAATATCGACAGCCTCACCCGGCTGGTGGCGGCCCTCCCCCGAGTGGCGTGGGACAACGCTGCCAACAGCCTGTTGGAACGGACGCTCGACGATTCGGCCAACCGGCGGCTGCTGTTGCCGGAGGCATTTTTGCTCACAGAGGAGGTCGTGATGCGGGCTTTGCCCCTGGTGGAAGGCCTGCAGTTCTGGCCCGGCCCGATCCAACGCAATTTGCGCGACTACGGTCTTTTTGCAGCGACCGAACGCGTCCTGATGGCCGGGGTCCAGGCCGGCGGCGACCGCCAGGAACTGCACGCGGCGATCCGCGAACAGAGCCTGGCCGCGTGGGCTGCTCTCCAGGCTGGCCAGGCCAATCCGCTGGCGGAGCTGCTGGCCGGCGACCCGCGCATTGTCCGCCTGGTGACTGCCGACACGCTGCCGACGCTGCTCGACGCCAGCAGCCATACCGGGGATGCGGCCGAACGGGCGCTCGAGCTGGCTGCCCAGCTGCGCTCTGCTCTGTCTGGGGAGAATGGCCGATGAACCCGCCAACATTGGTGTTGCTCTCCTACGATGCCGCTTCTGCCGAGCTGGCTCGTGCCGAACTGTTGGCCGCCTGCCCTGCGGCGCAGCTGCTTGATTCTCCTGAGGAGGGGGTGCTGCTGGCCGACCCGGGGCGTCCCTGGGCAGAGCTGGCGCTGCTCTGGCGCCAGGCTCCCCCGATCTTCGTGCGCCATCTGGCACCGGTGCAGGTGATTGTGCCGCTCGGCGGGCATGCAGGAGACCCGGCTTTTCTGGCGCGCACCCTGCCTCCGCTGCTGCCGCCGCTGCAGGCAGGCAGACGGTTTTCGGTGCAGACACGGCTGTGCGTGGAGCTGCCGTATAAACCGTTTGACATCAACACGACCCTCTCCGCAGCGTTGGCGGGGGAAGCCGGCCCGCCGCTGGATGTGCGTTCGCCGGAACAGATTGTCTCAGTGCTCTGTGGCCGGCTGTCCAGCTGGCAGCCGGCCCCGGCATGGGTGGCGGAGGGCTTCAAGTGGAACAAGGGGCGCCCGGTCGCGCTGGCCGGTCTCGCGCTGGCCGCCGATACCCTGTCGAACTGGGCCGGCGGGATGCGGCGCTTCGCCCGCGAGGAGGGACAGGTCAGCCGCTCTGAATTCAAGCTGTTGGAGGCCCTCGAACTCTTTGGGCTGGAACTGCCCGCCCGCGGGGTCGCCCTCGACCTGGGCGCCGCCCCGGGCGGCTGGACGCGCCTGTTGCGCCAGCGGGACCAGTATGTCACCGCAGTGGACCCCGGCGAGCTCGACCCCCGCCTGGCCAGCGACCGAGGCATCCGCCATCTGCATATCACCGCCGAGCATTATCTCGAGGAAGGCCCGGATCGCTTCGACCTGATCGTCAACGACATGCGCATGGACGCACGCGACTCGGCCCGGCTGATGGTGGCCTACGCCCGCTTTCTCTACCCGCACGGGTGGGCCCTGCTGACGCTCAAGCTGCCCGAGCAGGAGCGTGCACCGATCATCGAGCAGGCGCTGGCCATTCTGCGCCGCGCCTATCGGGTGGAGGGGGCTCGCCAGCTGTTCCACAACCGCAGCGAGATCACCGTGCTGTTGCGCCTGCCCCCGGCCCGGGCGTAGAGGCCGACAGCGGTTCGTCCCCTTTGTAAGCTGTGCTGCGGAGCGACAGCCGATCTTCGTGTAGACTGAGGAAATCGCTGTGGCATGGTACGAGCATATGGAGGACCTCATGTGGAGACGACTTCTTCCTGGGCTGGTGTTGCTTTTGGGATTGGCAGGCTGTTCTGGCGGCAGCATTGACAGCCAGATGGAGCAGCTGTTGGCGCAGACCCGTCTGGCGGTGACCGCTGCGCAGCGGCCT
>CAIOHJ010000346.1 GCA_903858085.1 uncultured Chloroflexota bacterium | reverse complement strand
TCCACTGCCCGCCCGCCCGCAGGCCGGACAGGTTGCGCATGTCGACCGGCACCAGCCCAAAGCCGTAGTAGCCCTCCCACAACGCCCAGAGACTCTGCCAGGGCGGGCGCAGGGCGTTGACCGTAAAACTGCTCAACGCCAGCTCGGGGTTGAAGCGCGCCAGCGGCAGCCCCACCCCCACCGCCACCCCCACAAAGACCAGCCCATACAGCGCCGGCCAGAGCAGGTTCCCGGCTGCAGCCCGCCGAAACCATTCGTCGCGGGCCGCTGCCAGGCTGAGCCTGGCGCCGAACCAGCGCACCGCCACCGGCACCAGCAGCACCGGGGTCAGCTTGACCAGAAACCCCGCCGCCGCCGCCGCCGCACTGGCCAGCCTCCCCCCGCGCCGCCGACTCAACAGCAGATCCAGCCCCCACAACAAAAAAAAGAGGGGCATCGCCTCAAACCAGCCCAGCAACGTGTAGACCGGCGCAAAAAGCAACGCATAAAACACCGCAGCCCGCAGCGCCGCCCCCGCAGGCTGCCCCCCCGCCTCCTCCTCCAGACGCCACGCCAGACGATAGATCAAAAGCAGGTTGGCGATCTCAAAAAGCAGCAGCAGCGCACCAAACAGCAGATGGAAAAACAGACGCGGCTCCACCCAGGGTGGAATCTGGCTTGACCACTCGAAGATGGGCAGCATCACCGCCGGAAACAGCGGCGGATAGGCGGTCCAAAGGGTCTCAAAGGTCGTGTACCCCATCGCTACCTGGGTCAGCCCCCAGGCGCTGTAGAAATCGTAGTCCGAGTTGTCGACGAGAAAGCCCCCCGGCCGCAAGAGCAGAAGCGCAAACAGGCGAAAGGTGCTGAAGAGCAGCAGCAAGGCGAGCAGCCCGCTGAATTCGGTGTAGAACTGGCGCAGACGAACCACAGGCCACCTCATGCCGAAGGCCCGGGAGAGCCCTGGCTGGCCCCAGAAGCGGCCCCAGAAGCAGCCCCAGAAGCGGCCGCAGGGGGGGACACGCTCTCCAGCCGCACGCGCTGCAGGAGTTCGCCGAACCCTGTTGCTGCCGTGACCACCCCGCTGAAGACCAGGAAGCTCCAGTAGTGGATCGCCCGCACAAGCAGGATGGCGGCCCCCAGATTCGCCGCCGGCACCGTCGGCAGCAGCGCAAACATCGCCACATAGGCAGCCTCACTCTGGCCGATCCCCCCTGGCGTCAGCGGGATGGAAGAGAGCACATCGACGGTCAGCGCCACAAAGGCGCTCTGTTCAAACGAATAGTTTGCCCCGACGCTGCGCAGGACCAGCCAGACGACGATCGCGTCGGACAGCCAGATCGCCAGGCTCTCCCCGACGATCACGGCGGCCTGGCGGGGCTGGCGGGCCAGAATCTGCAGGCTGGCAGCCAGCTGCCCGGCAAAGTCAACGGTCTTTTGCCAGAAGATCGCCTGGCTCCAGCGGCGCAGCCAGCCCGTTGCGGCTGGTGCCAGCAGCAGCCCCCCGGCCAGCGCGGCCAGCACCCCGAGGGCGACCGCATAGCTGGCCAGCAGCCAGCCTGGCGCCTCTGTGCGCAGCACGGCCCCGCCGAAGAGCGCCCCCAGCGCGACGATCGCCGCCATATCCAGCGCCCGCTCCAGCACGATCGAGCCCATGCCCACCGCGACCGGTGTGGGGCTGTGGGTGCGCCCTCCCAGCCGCAGGACCCCGATGCGGGCAAAATCCCCGGCCCGGGCCGGCAGCAGTGCACTCAAAAACCAGCCCGCCACCAGCAGGCCGGTCGCATTCAAAAAAGAGAGCGGATAGCCCAGCAGCTTGAGCAGCAGGGACCAGCGGTGCCCGCGCACGGCAAAGCTGCTGTAGTGCAGCAGGAGCGCCGCCGCCAGCCAGAGCCCCTCGGCAGCCGCCATCGCCCGCAGGGTCTCTGCACCGCCGAACCAGGCCAGCAGCAGCGCCCAGGTGCACACCCCCAGTGCGACCAGCAGCAGGATTCTCCCCCAAGGGGGCCGGGCAGGCAAGAGAGCAGTCGTTCTCGGTTTCATAATCGGTTTGGCGGCAGAAACCACCCGAGCGGGTGGAGGGAGCCAACGTTCTCCTTTTGTGGCACAACTGTTCGCATGGCTGAAATTTTTCGCGCACCGCTGCTCGCCACTGCCTCCATTTTGCGGAGGAATGGCGCGAATGGCAAATTCTCGGGCAGGACGTTCTGGGTTTGCCCCTCTTGCAGCGGCTGCAGCAGCGCCCAGGCCAGAGCCTGCCAGGCGGCCAGATCGGCCCACAACAGGAAGGCGTCGCTCTGGCCGTGCGCCAGCCCGGCCGCACAGCCAGCGCCGACGCCGAC
>CAIOHJ010000345.1 GCA_903858085.1 uncultured Chloroflexota bacterium | reverse complement strand
TCGAGGAAGGCAAAGGGGTCGAGAAAATCGCTGTGTTGGTTGGGCAAGGGTGGCAGGAGCTGCTGCCCGCTGTGGAGCGTGCGCAGCGCGGTGCGGGGGCTGCTGAAGTGGATCTTGGGGCGCCGGTTGCCCGGCCAGGTGGCCAACGCTGTGCAGAGCGCGTCCTCCAGTGTACGCCCTGCCGGGTTGAGACAAGCCAGATGCAGGGTGTCGAGCACGACCGGGACGCCCGTGCGGCGATGAATCCACAACGTCTCTTCGAACGAATGGCGTCGGTCGTCGTGTTCGAGCACCAGCCGCTGTCGCACCGCCGCTGGCAGCGCCAGAAACTGTCTGACAAACCGTTCGCAGGAATGGCTGGGGTCCGCAGAGAGCCCGCCGACGTGGACCACGACGACCGCGTCGGCGTCCAGCCCCATTCTGTCGAGCAGCGCGGCGGCGGCATTCAATTCGGTGGCGGAACGCTCTGCCAGTGCGGGGTCGGGCGTGTTGAGCTGCACATAGTAGCCTGGATGCAGGGTGACCCGCAGCCCGTAGTGGCGCACCAGATCCCCGGTCGCTGCCAGCTCTTCTGCACATTCGTCCAGCTGATGATGGAACGCCGGCAGCGCTGGATGGGTCAGATAGGGGGCCAGCTGACCGGCCAACCGATAAAACCCGATCTGTTGGCGTGCGAGGTAGGCAAAGAGGTCACGCAGATAGGCCAGGCTGACGCTCAAATGGGGCGCATGCTGCCAGCGCCGGCTGTCGTGCGAACGCAGCGGTTCTCCCAGCGCCTGGACTGCAAACCCCAACCGCATTGGCGTCATGTCTTCATTATCGCGCCAAAAAGCCCTGGCGCAACGTGCGTTTTGCAGCCGCATCGACAGTTTCTTTGTCACCAGCTGGAAGCGGGCCATTTTTCTGCAACTTTTGGGTTCGGGCTGCGTACTGTTGGACAAGTCATGTGGCAGCCAGGGTCTGAAGATTCCCCTGGGAAGCAAGCACAAACAAGAAAGCAGGTGAGCGATGAACGAAAAGCAGGGAGAGGAACTGCACGCCGCCCCGGAGCAACCGGTGGAGGCAGGCAGGCGGCAGATGCTCTACCGCCACCCGACCGACAAAGTGCTCGGCGGTGTCTGCGGCGGTGTGGCCGAGTTTCTGGGGTGGAACCCGGTGTTGGTGCGGGTGCTCTGGGCAGGAGGGACGCTCTTTTCCTGGGGCGGCGGCGTGCTGGTTTACCTGCTGCTGGCCCTTTTTTTGCCGGTCGGAACCCACCGCAGCGGGCAGCTGCACCCGCCGCTCCTCACCTTGAGCCAGCGGGGGGTGACCTGGACAGCTGGCCTGCTGATGGGGGGCGGAGCGCTCTGGCTGCTGGCCAACCTGGGCATCCTGCCCGGGCTGTGGGGGGTGCTGTGGGCATTGGTGGCCGTGGTCTTCTGGCCGGCCGTGCTGATCGGAGCGGGCTATCTGCTTTTGCGTGCCAACAGCCGGCGCAACCTGGATTCAGAGATCGCCGGCATGGCACGGCAGGTGCGCCATGCCGGGGACGGCTGGCTGCACCGGCTGCAGGCTTCCCTGCCTGTGCGGCGCAGCCGAACCCACCGCATGCTCTCCGGCGTCTGCGGCGGCCTCGGCGCACAGATGGGGGTCGACCCCAATCTGCTGCGTCTGTTGTGGATTGCGCTGACGCTCGGGAGCTTTGGGGGGGCTGCGCTTTTGTACGTCGCCTTCGCGCTGCTGCTGCCAGAGGAGGAGCTGCCCCCTGCCCCGCCGCAGGAGATCCGGGTGGTGGAGGGCAGCGCCCAGCGGGTGAACTGAGCGCTTTTTGCGGCTGGGGCGCAGGGCGGATCAAGCTGTGGCAGACTCCTGGTGGCCGCGGGGCAAGCGCTGTCAGGGAAGTGCTGGGGAACGACGAGTCTTGGGGAACACGCCACACACAAGAAAGGAAGCGGCGGCAGAATGGGTCAAAAAAGGTATCTGTGGGTGGGAGCCCTGTTGGGGGCAGG
>CAIOHJ010000344.1 GCA_903858085.1 uncultured Chloroflexota bacterium | reverse complement strand
GCGGTCCGCGATACCGGCCAGTTCATGGACCCGCGCGCCTGCAAAGACTGGTGGAACAATTACCTGGATCAATGCACCGTGACGCTGCAGAGGCCGCGCTGACCCCGCACACGCCCTGGCTGCTTGCTCAAAGACAACACCCTCACTGGGGCGGATAGAGGGTGAGCGAGGCCAAAAAAAGCGCACGCAGATCTTCGGCAGACGCAGGGCGGGGAGAAAGTTTGGTCACCCGGTGCTGGGGCAACGTGCCCGCCACCAGCTCTGTCACATGTTCTGCGCCATACCCCAGCGCCCCCAGCCCGTTGGGCATCCCAACCGCACGCAGCAACTCCACCAATCTGCCCGCAAGCAGATCCCCTGCATCCTCAGGCAAGGCCCCGCGAATGTCCACCCCCATCAACCGCGCAGCCTCAAGGTGCAACGTCGGGTTCGCAGGTGCCGTAAACCGAAAGACCGCCGGCGCGTTCAAAATCACCGCCATGCCGTGGGGCACCAACGCATGGCTGACCTGGTACGCTTGAGGCACGTAGGGGCTGGACAACGATGCCGCCATGCCTGCCACAGGATAGGCCATGCCGTGGGGCAAATGAACCCCAGCATTCCCAAAACCAATGCCAGCCAGCGTCGCAGCCATCAACATCTGGCTGCGTGCCTCGTCGTCCCCCGAATCCTGCACCGCACGCACCAGATACTTCGCCGCCAGTTCGATGGCCTGCGCTGCCCAGATCTGGCTGATGGGATTGGCCCCCTGGTAGGCCGGACGCAACCTGGGCTGGTCGGGCGCAGCACGCTGGGTGTAAGGCAGCGCGGTCAGCGATTCCAAGGCATGGCTCAAGACATCCAGCCCCGTGCAGGCGGCCACCAGCCCGGGCAAAGTGCGCGTGTTGTCAGGGTCGACGATCCCCAACAGAGGACGCAGCGCACGGTGTGCGATCCCTGTCTTGGCATGCATGGCTTCATAGTCGAAGATCGCGACCCCCGTCGTCTCGCTGCCCGTCCCAGCCGTGGTAGGCACCGCAACCAAAGGCTTCAGCTTGCCCGGCACCGGCCGCCCCTCGCCAATGGGCGGGTTGACATAGGCCAGAAACTCTGCTGGATAGGTGGCATAGAGGTTGGCCGCCTTGGCCGTGTCGATGCTGGATCCCCCTCCCACCGCAACATAGCCGTCAAATTTTCCATCCACGGCAAAGTGGATGGCCTCCAAAAAAGAGGCATCGGTCGGCTCGACCCGGCTGCGGTCGTAAAGCACCACCTCCACCCCCTCAGCCCGCAGCGAGTCCAACACCACCGCCACAGTCTCGCCCATGGCCAGGTAGGGGTCGGTCACCACCATGACCCGCCTGACCCCCAGATCGACGATGTCTTTGCCCACTTCACGGGTCGCGCCAGCCCCAAATTTGATGCTGGCGCTCTCCATCGTAAAAATCGTTTCAAGATGCATGCCGCCTGCCACCTCTCTCACCTGCTCCATACCTTCTCGCGTGCGCTCAGGGCCTGATTTTCAGAGCCCATTATACTCCATGTGCTTCGCTGAGGTATCCTCTCCAAAAGTGCTGGGGGTGCGGTTCAAAGTCGTGCAGCAACAAGGTGCACCGATGGCGGGGAAATGCAAGAAAGCGAAAGACCCTCCCTGACGGTCGGGACTCTGAGCAGTTCACCTGACGCAGCGCCTCCTGCGTCGCCGCCAATTCTTCCGCCAACCGCTGGTTTTCTTTTCGCCGTCGTTCGTTCTCTGCGTGTAGGACTTGTAACAGTACAACTCCGCAGTTTGTGACGGTTGGACAGTCTGACGATCCGCGCACATATTCCCTGACAAGCCCTTTCAATCGCTACCCAGAAGCAAATCAATGTCTATGCCATCAAAGGCAACTGGCAACTGAACGGGTCAATCCAGTCCAAGATCGTGGCAATGGCATTTTCAATGGCAGCCGAAATCGCGAGGGACCTTATAAGCCAGCGAACCAAAGAGGCGCTCGCCGCACTCAAGCAAATGGGGATTAAGTTGGGCCGTCCTCGCTGAATCGGAAAGAGCAAGTTGGACAAGTTTCGACCGGAGATCGAAGCATTACTGGCCAATGGCTCAAGGCAGAAATTCATTGCTCTTCGTTATGGCACCACAGACGCCAATTTGAGCAGATGGAGCAGTAAGCATAAATTGCACCAGTCATTATCCTAAAGCCGGAAGACTAATAAGAAATACTAAACATCCCTTACTTAGTTGATTTGTAAGGGTTTGCGTGCTAGTATTACTAGCATATAAAATTTCTAGATTTACAGGAGGCTACTCTAATGGCCAAAGACAAAGAGTTCATTGCAACAGTCACCAGCAAGGGTCAGGTAACCATACCAGTAGAGATTCGAGAGTTCTTGGGGATTTCTGCGCAGGACAAGGTTGTATTTCGCCTTGGCAAAGATCACAAGATTGAAATTGAGCCCCTCCCCATGACGCTGGAAGAAGCCTTCGGTTCTGTGCCGCCACTGAACACGCCGGAGGACTTCGATGAGATTCATCGAAGTGCGCGTGAAGAACGTGAAGACAAGTGGATTAGAAAGCTCTCCCAATAAATATGAATTTCATAGACACAAATATCTTCATTCGCTACCTGGTCAAAGACGATCAGGACAAGGCTGAAGCCTGCTTTCGTCTCTTTGAGAAGGCAAAGGTCAGCAAAGTAGAGCTCTTCACCTCAGAGTCAGTCATTGCCGAGGTTGTGTTTGTTTTGTCTTCCAAACGATTGTATAACCTCTCTCACCAGGACATCCGCGTTCGACTGTACCCAATTCTCTCAATGCCTGGTCTGAAACTGTCCAACAGGCGCCAGTATCTGCGCGCACTGGACATCTACGGCAATAACAACATCGACTTTGAGGACGCATTGTCGATTGCGACAATGGAGCGAAAGAAGATGCGCCAAATCTACAGCTATGACGAGGACTTCGACAAAGTCAAGGACTGCGAGATTTCTCGAATAGAGCCAGAGTAATCTTCAGCGGCTTGTACGACTTTCGTACGGTTATCCCATAGACCCATTGGTACGATATAATGGGGTTCGTTTTGTAGATACGACACCTCAGTTAATTCAATACAATCAGAAATCATGGCAAATCAAAATAACGGCAACGGAAAATCCATTGAACAGTGGCTCTGGGATACGGCTTGCTCCATTCGTGGCGCCGAAGACGCAGCGAAGGACAAGGACTATATTCTTCCCTTAGCCTGGATTTCGCACCTTGAGAATCGAATAGAAAGAGAAGTAGCGGGCCAGCGTTGCGGCGAATAAGTTTGTCGAATGGCTGATGCGCCCGGAGTTGAGAGGAGCTGCGGTTCCGAAGGGGCGATCCATGCTGAATGGCTACATCCTCTTGTCAAGGCTGAATCGTTACAAATAAAATTTGACAGCGGTTGCAGTCGGGTGTATGACTGAAGAGCAATGTTGTCCGCATACAGACAACATCCTGCTCCACCTGAGCCGGCAGAGGGTTGCTCACCCCTCCCGCGCTCCAAGAGAAAGAAAAGTCAGGATGTCTACCGCAGTCGATCCAGGCAGTTATACACGCACAGAGATCTATACGCAGCCAGAGGCCTGGCAAGGCGTGCTCCATCAGCTGAACAGCCAGACAGCAGACCTTCACACCTTTCTGGCCGACGGCGATTTCGACCAGGTCGTCTTCACAGGCTGCGGTTCCACCTATTACCTCTCCGTCGCCGCCGCCGCCGCCACACAACGGGTGGCCGGCCTGCGCAGCGTCGGACTGCCCGCCTCCGAAATCTGGCGCACCCCCAATGCGCTGCCCCCCGCCCGCCGCCCGCTGCTGGTCGCCGTCAGCCGCTCGGGCGAAACGACCGAAACCTTGCGCGCCTGTACCCGCTTCCGCCAGCTCACCGGCAGCCCGATCGTCACCCTCTGCTGCTACCCGGATTCCTCGCTGAGCCAGCTGGGCGAAATCAACCTGGCCTTCCCTTCGATTCAAGAGAAAAGTATCGCCCAGACTCGCGCCTTTTCCGGCCTTTATCTGGCCGCCCTGGCCCTGGCTGGCAGCTTCCATCTCATCAACCCCCTCTGGCCCAATCTGCTCCAGCTGCCCGCCCTCCTTCAGCAGCTCTTCGACCTCCACAGCGGCCCCCTGGAACAGCTGGGCCGCGACCTCTCGATCGACCGCTTCTATTTCCTGGGTTCCGGCCTGCGCTATGGGCTGGCCTGCGAGCTGAGCCTCAAAATGAAGGAGATGACCCTCAGCCACAGCGAACCCTTCTACGCGATGGAGTTCCGCCACGGCCCCAAGTCGATGATCACCCCCAGCACGCTGGTCGTCGCCCTCATCGCCGAAGAACGCAAGGAAGACGACCATGCAGTCGTCGCCGAAATGAAGGCGCTCGGCGCCCGCACCCTCACACTCGGCGACAAAGAGTGCGAGATCGACTTCAAACTCGACCTGGACGAAGTCACGCGCAGCGTGCTCTACCCCCCCTTCGGCCAGATCGTCGCCTTGAACCGCTCACTCGCCAAAGGACTCAACCCCGACCAACCCGAAAATCTCGACCCTGTCGTCCTCCTCCCCTGAGGCCACCTGCCATGTCTGCCCACTTCGATGTCGTCGCTGTCGGCGACCTGAACGCCGACCTGGTACTCTCCGGGGATGTCACCCCCGTCTTCGGCCAGGTCGAAAAGCTGATCGACGACGCTACCCTCACCCTGGGCGGCTCCACCGCTATCTTTGCCTGCGGCGCCGCCCGGCTGGGGCTGCGCGTGGCAATGGTCAGCCTGGTCGGGGCCGACCCCTTCGGCGATTTTCTGCTCGATACCCTCGCCGCCCGCGGCGTCGATACACAGGGGGTCCGCCGAACCCGTCAGCACAAAACCGGACTCACCACCATCCTCTCCCAGGGCGTCGACCGGGCCATGCTCACCTTTGCCGGAACCCTCAGCACCTTCTGCCGCCATGACATCGACTCCACCCTGGTCACCCGGGCCCGCCACCTCCATCTCGGCTGCTTCTATCTGCTCGATGCCCTCCGCCCTGACCTGCCCGATTTCTTCGCCTGGAGCCGCAGCCAAGGGCTGACCGTCTCGCTCGATACCAACTACGACCCCAGCGGCCTCTGGGAGGGCGGCATCGATGCCACCCTGGCCCAGGTGGATCTCTTTCTGCCCAACGAAACCGAGCTGACCGCCATCACCCGCCACAGCTCCTGGCAAAACGGGCTCGCCAGCCTCTCAACCCGCGTGCCCACCGTGGCACTCAAACGAGGCAGCGCAGGAGCCAGCGCAACCCGCAACGGCCAGACAACCCATGCCGCCCCACCACCCGTTCAGGTCGTCGATACAACCGGCGCCGGCGATTCGTTCGACGCCGGTTTCGTCTACGCACACCTGGCTGGCTGGCCACTGCCCCAGATGCTCCAGTTCGCAGTCGCCTGCGGATCCGCCTCCACCCGCGCCGCCGGCGGCACCCACGCACAGCCCACCCTGGCCGATGCCCAGAGCCTGCTCTCACAACAGGGGTTCCCCCCCCCCACCAGACCCGCTCCGTTTCCACCCGTGAAAGACACAGAAACGGCATGATGCGCTGCTCCAGACAACGTTTGTGGCCTATTTTGCCGATTCACCCTGTACGCCATCCGAGATACTCCTCATGATCGCAGAGCTCACCCGCACGATTCAACGCCTGATCCAGCTGCGCCAACAGGAAGATGTAGAAGCTACCCTGCTGGCCGTCTGCCCCAACTCCGCCGCCGTGCTCGAAGCAGCAGTCGCCGTCGCCGCTCGCGCCCACACACCAATGCTCTTCGCCGCTACGCTCAACCAGGTCGACCGGGATGGGGGCTACACCGGCTGGACACCCGCCACCTTTGTCGCCACCCTCCAAGAGTACGCCACCCGCTACGGCTGCACCAGCCCGCTCTACCCCTGCCTCGACCACGGCGGCCCCTGGCTCAAAGATCGCCACAGCGCCGAACAGCTCCCGCTCCACCAGGCCATGCACGAAGTCAAACTCAGCCTGACTGCCTGCCTGGAGGCCGGCTACAGCCTGCTCCATATCGACCCCACCGTCGACCGCACCCTGCCCCCCGGCCAGATTCCCCCCCTCCCCACAGTGGTCGAACGCACGGTCGAGTTGATAGCCCATGCCGAAAACGAACGCCACCGCCTCCAGCTCCCCCCCGTCGCCTATGAGGTCGGCACCGAAGAGGTACATGGCGGGCTGGTCGATGTCTCCCACTTCACAGCCTTTCTCGACCAGCTGCACACCCGCCTAAAAAGCCGCTCGCTGGCCGACAGCTGGCCCACTTTTGTGGTCGCCCAGGTAGGCACCGACCTGCATACCTCTTTTTTTGACCCCACCGCCGCCCGCCAGCTGACCGACCTGGTGCGCCCCAACGGCACCCTGCTCAAAGGCCATTACACCGACTGGGTCGAAAACCCACGCGCCTACCCTGCCACCGGCATGGGCGGCGCCAATGTTGGCCCGGAATTTACCGCAGTGGAATTCGACGCCCTCGAAGAATTGACCCACCGCGAACAACGGCTGTGCACCCACCGCCACCTGCCCCCCTCCCACCTGATGACAGCCATCGAAACTGCTGTCGTCGCCTCCAATCGGTGGCAAAAATGGCTCCAGCCCAACGAAGTCGGCCAGGAATTCGCCGCACTCTCCCCCACCCGCCGACGCTGGCTCGCCCAGACCGGCGCCCGCTATGTCTGGACTGCCCCCTCCGTGGTCGCAGCCCGCCGCCAACTCTACCAGCACCTGTCCCTGGTCTCCCCCAACCCGCACGCCGCAGTCGTCGCCGCAGTCGAACGCGCTCTTTTTCATTATGTCGATTCGTTCAATCTGTTCGACCTGGCTACGCTGCTCGCCTGACCCCAAAGCCCACCCTGCCCAACCCTGACGCCACAAGGAGCTGCAATGATCCCCTCCGCTTCGACACTCACCCAGCCGACTCTGGAAGCCATCGTGCTCCGCATCGCCGACAAAGCCGCCCTGCCCGGCCAGCGGGCCCGGCGCCGACTGGCCCAGGCCCTGCGACAGAGCCTCCACACCCCCGTCGCTGGCTGGCAGGTGCTCCGGGTGCCCGCCAGCCAGGCACACGAGTACGACCTCATTCCCCCCGCCCAAACCAAATTCTCTGCCGCAGAGGGCTGGTCCCTGAGCTACGCGCTGGCCAGGCTGCCCGATGTGCAGCACGCCGAACCCTCCTTCCAAGTGCTGCAAGACGCCGAACCCGCAGCCGAGGCGCTGCCCGCCACAGAGCTGCCGCCGCCCGCCGCACTGCCCACCTTTGACTCGTGCGCAGACGACCGCCCCCCCGCACAGGTCGACGACCAGGAACTCGACTGGAACGGACAGCTTGTCGACCTCCGCTGCGCCTGGCAACTGCAGCCCCCGCCCTCTCCCCCCGGATTCCCACCCGGCCAGCGCCGCGGGCGCGGCATCCGTATCGGCCACCCCGACAGCGGCTACCGCCACCATCCAGATCTCTTCGACGAACCCCCTGGCCACCCCTGCCGCCTCAACACCCGCCTCGAACGCGATTTCGTCGACTCGGGCAGACGGGCCGAACACCCGGAAGGCGGCCATGGGCTCAATACGGCTTCGGTGATCATGAGCTCGGATCGCACCGGCTTTGTCGTCGGAGCCGCCCCCGAAGCCGAACTGGTCCCCCTGCGCGTCACCCGCCCGCGCCTCGGTCTGCCAGCCCCCGTGCTCTTCGAAAGCGGCGCCCGCCATCTGCGCGATGCCATCCGCTACGCGGTCCACCGTGCAGGCTGCCACGTGATCTCGATCAGCCTGGGCTGGTTCGGCAATGCATCGCTGCACGAAGCCGTGCGCGAGGCCGTGCAAAAAAATGTGATCGTGGTCGCCGCCTCTGGCAACTATGTCCCGCTGGTCGTCTGGCCCGCCGCCTATCCAGAGGTGATCGCCGTGGCGGGCTGCGACGCCCAACGGCGCCCCTGGCCCGGTTCCTCGACCGGCCCCCAGGTCGATGTCAGCGGCCCCGCCGCACGCGTCTGGGTGGCAGGGTTCACCCAGACCGGTCTGCCCGCCGCCAGCCAAAGCAACGGCACTTCCTTCGCCACAGCCACCCTGGCCGGCATCGCCGCCCTCTGGCTGGCCTTCCACGGCCGCGCTTTTCTGCTCGACCGCTACCACAACCAGTGCACACTCAACGACGTCTTCCGCTTTCTGGTCCGCCAGAGCAGTGACCCCTTCTCAACCTACGCCCCCAGCGGCTACGGCTCCGGTATCTACAACGCCCGGCGCATTCTGGCCTCCCCCCTGCCCACCCCCGCCGATCTCGATCTGTCCCGCCCCGCTGCACTGCCGCGGCGCCCAGATCCGCTCGCTCCCTTTCAAGACGCTTTCCCAGATCTGCCACACGAGCTGCTGGCAGATCGGCTGGCTGGACTGCTCCAAGTCGACGCCGCTGAACTCGACAGCCGACTGGCAGGGGTGCAGGACGAACTGCTCTTCCACCTCACCACCCATCCCGCCCTGCGTACCTACCTGGCCGCACCGCCAGCAGCCGCCGACAGCAGCCCAGCCGCCGCCGCAGCCCCCCCCCTGGAGCCGGCAGAGCTGTCCGAAACCCTGCGCAGACGCCTCCGCTGACCCGCTCTTACCCACCCTGGCTGCCCACACGCAGCCCCTCTGCCAGGACAGAACAGATGCAGCAGACCGCTCAAACAGCAGCCTGGAACAGCAGCCGCTATACCCTCTTCGCTGCCCTGTTGATCGTCGACAGCTTTCACTACATCTTTGCCCGACTGCTCCTCCCCCATCTCCACCCAACAGTCTCCGCCTTTTTTGTGCTGGCCGTCGCCACCGCAGAAGTAGCCGCCTTTGCCGCTCTGCGCCGCCAGCTGCGCTGGCAGCTGGCCCGCACCCACTTCTGGTTTTTTGCCACCGTCGGCGCCCTGGTCGCAGCCTCCACCGTGCTCAGCTATCTGTCCATCAGCTACCTCGACCCCGGCACCGCCTCCATGCTGGGCAAGACCGGAATCCTCTTCAGCCTGATCTTCAGCATCTTCTGGCTGCACGAACAGCTCAGCCAGAGCCAGCTGCTCGGCGGCGCACTGGCCCTGATCGGCGCAGCAACCCTCAGCTATCACCCAGGCACGCTGCTCCAGTGGGGTGCCCTGCTGATCCTTGCCTCCACCTTGCTCTATTCCATGCACACGGCCGTCGTCAAACAGTGGGGCGGCAGCATGGACCTCCTCAATTTTTTCGTCTTTCGCCTGCTCTCTACCTCCATCTTCCTGGCCCTCTTCGCCGCCAACAGCGGCCACTGGCGCTGGCCCGACCCGCCAACCTGGCTGCTGCTGGGGCTGGCCGGCACCATCGACGTCACCATCAGCCGCACCCTCTACTACCAGACCCTGCGCATCTTCCCAATGAGCCTCCATACGATCGTGCTGATGCTGAGCCCGGTCGTCTCGATCGCTGCCTCCCTGCTGCTCTTCGGCGACTTCCCCACCCCCCAAGGGCTGGCCGGCGGTCTCTTGGTGCTGGCCGGCGTCTGGATCGTCAACCGTGGAAAATGACGGCCACATGCGTTCGCTGCGTCTGGCAGCCTTGAACTGGCCCAACGCTGTGGTATAATGATCCGCTATGCAAATGAGCCCAATCCACTGGATACCGTCAGCCCCAGCCTTCACCGCACTGTTGAACGCGCTGGCCAGCCAGTACGACGCTGTCTACATCGTCGGCGGGCAGGTGAGAGACCTGCTGCTGGGACGCCGCGACGACCCCAATGACCTGGATGTGGTCGTGCCGGACCAGGCAGTGACGGCAGCCAGGCGCACAGCCGACCGGCTCGGCTGGGCCTGCTATGCCCTGGATACCGACCGCGATATGGCCCGGCTGATCTTCACCGCCGCTGGCAAGCCCCTGGTCTGCGACATCGCCGCCATGCGCGGCGAACAGCTCGACAACGACCTGCGCGAACGAGATTTTACGGTCAATGCCATGGCCCTGCGCTGGCAGCACGGCTCTGCCTCCGGCCTGGTCGACCCGACAGGCGGACAGCAGGACCTCGCCGCACGCCGGCTGCGCACCGCCAGCGCCTGGAGCCTCGCCGCCGACCCGGTGCGCATGCTGCGGGCAGTGCGCCTGACCACACAGTTCGGGTTCACAATCGACGAACCCACCGACCTCCAGCTCCGCACCATCCCCGACAGCATCCGGCTGATCAGCCCGGAACGGGTGCGCGATGAACTCTGGAAGATCTTTGCCGGGACCGATCCCGACCGCTCCCTCCAGCTGCTGC
>CAIOHJ010000343.1 GCA_903858085.1 uncultured Chloroflexota bacterium | reverse complement strand
GGGGCTGCTGTCGACAACCAGCCGAGCGTTCAGGTTGGGGGAGAGGCTGATGCCGTAGTTGCTGTCTGTATAGCCGTAGACTTCGATCTGGTAGGTGCCAGCGGTAGGTGCTGTGAAGGTCACCTGGTCGACGGCCAGATCGTATTCGTTGCTGTAGTCGACCAGGGCACCGCTGCTTTCCCAAAGGTAGAGGTCAGGGTCGCCTGTGCTTGGTGTGACGGTGGCGTTGAGTGTTTCACCAGCTGCCAGGGTGAGCCGGTAGAGCCGGACCTGGCCAGTCCGTACGCGGTCCTCTTCAGGCAGGTAGTTGATCGGAGCCCGCAGCGATTCGGGGGAGACATTGCCAGCAGGGTCGGCTGCCCAGATCTGCAGATAGTGGACCCCCCCCCCGGAGCTGAGGGTGGACGAGAACGTGTCAGCGTATGGGATCCATCCGCTCTGCTGGAGCGGGATCCAGCGGCGCGCCGCGTTGCTGTAGACTCGCTCGACCAGGTACATCGTGGCGACGGTGCCGCTGTTGTCGGTTGCGTTGAATGCCAGCTGAGCAAACGGCTGGAGGGTCGACTGGCTGCCGTCGGCGATCTGAAGCGTATTCAGCGAAGGCGGGGTTGTGTCTGTTGTGACGGCAGGCTGCACGTCGAAGCGCCACTGGGCGCGGTTGTTGGTTTCGCTGCCATCGCCGACCTGACCCGCAGGGTCGACGACGGCATAAAGGGTGTGCTGGCCTGTCTCGGCTGGTGTCCAGACGATGAATGCGCTGTCCACAACAGCGGTGCCCGGGCCCAGCGGGGGCACGGACGACGTGCCAAGCAGGCTGCCGGGGTCGATCGTGTCAAGGTAGAAATGGACAGTAACTGGGTCGAGGGTCTGGCTGCCGCCGGAACGATGAACGTTGATGCCGATCGTCATTTCTGTGCCCTGGCGAGGGGTCGCCGGGTCTGACCAGAAGTCGCTGTCGGTGACGGCCAGATCCAGCCCGTTGGCATCGATGGCCGTGTAGCTGTCGGGCAGCGTGGACTGGGTCCCATCCGGGTTGCTGACCACGACGTCATGGAGGCCTGGGGCAAGCCCTGCTGGCACGAGCGCCGTCATTTTGGTGGTGGGGGTGGTGGCTGCAGGGAAGAGTTCGATCTGGGTGCCACCGATGGTGAACAGCGAGTCGTTGCGCAGCCCGGTGCCCTGGAGGATGACTTCGTTGGGGACTGTGTTGAGCCCCTGGTTGGGTTCGATCTGGGTGAGCTGCAGACTGGGGGTCTGGGTCGGGGTGGGGGTCTGGGTCGGGGTGGGTGGTACCGTCAGTGCGACCTGGACAGCCACAGCGCCAAGATTGTCTGCTGGGTTGTGATCGTAGAGGGGGCTGTTGATGCCATCCAATGCTCTTCGGACGGTTGCTGTATTGGTGTAGGTGCCAAGGGCCAGTTCTGGCGCGGTTCGTGCAATCAGGTCGAGGCTGGTGGCAGCGCCGGGTGCCACAGGGCCGGTCAACAGGCCGAACACTTCATTCAGGGGCGGTGTGCTGATCGAGACCGTTTGCAGGGCAGCAGTATCGGGAAAAGTTCCTTCAGCCACTTGGATCCACTGGGAGCCAGTGCTGCTGACATAAAAACGGTACTGCCCGATGCGACCATTGGATCCGCTTTGGCGGGGCAGGTAGGTGAAGCCAGAGAGTCTGGGATAGTAGTTGCCGAGGTCGATCTGAAGTTCGTGCGGGTGGGGTGGTTGGCTGCCCTGCCAGCGGGTATGCCAGAAGGTGGCGGGGTCCCCGTCAAATGCTCGGGATGCTCCTTCGCCCGGATTTTCGCTGTCGACATACTGCATGCGCCATCCGTTTTGGGGGACCGGCTGGCCAGCCCCATCCAGGAGGCCCAGTTCGGCGATTGTTGTCCACGGGCCGCGGTTTCCTGCTTCTGAGAGGGCTTCGATCCGCACGTAGCGGTAGCCTGTTTGCCAGCGTCCGGGGGGATTGAGCGGGCTCAATGTGAATCCTGTGGGCAACGTATCGAGAATTTCGATGTTGTGCGCTGCGCTGCTGTTTTGGTTGAAGGTTGTGAGGGTAAAGGTGATGTCGCTGCCGCGCAGAACGGTGGCCGATTGCCCGGCGGCGAGGGTTTTTTGCAGGGCCAGGTTGCCGGTGTAGGGCGAGAGATAGCGGGGGGCGATCAGTTTGCGGATCTCCAACGGCCCGGAGCTACTGGCAGGAATCGACCAGGCAACGGCAACATGATCGCCGCCGCCGCCCTCTTTGTGCAGCACATGGAAATAGTAGGGGCGACCTGCTTCCAGTGCAATGGGCCGGGAGCGTTGTATTTTTACAGAAAGTGCATCGAAATTCTGGTCATCGGTCGCTTGCGTGAGGGTAAGCACTGGCGTTGCATTGACCGGGTCTGCGTCGCTGCTCAGCCAGAGCTGTGCGCTGTCGTCGCCAGAAATCCAGAATTCGTAATTGCCGGTGACGGGGGGATGCAGATAGCCGCGCAGCCGCTGCCCGTACTGATTGTTCCAGTCGCGCGGGCCCTGCAGGGTGCCGGTGAGAAGTTCTGTCCCACTGGGCTGGCTGGGGTAGCTCGGGGTGCTGGTCAGATCGGTCAGCGCTGTTCCTGGGAGGCTG
>CAIOHJ010000342.1 GCA_903858085.1 uncultured Chloroflexota bacterium | reverse complement strand
TGCAGCCCGCCTACCAGACAGGCCAGGTGCGGATGCAGGGGCTCCCTGTGACCGAACTGGCTGCGCGCACGGTCTGTTCGTTGCCCCTCTCTCCTGCCCTCGGCGCGGCGCAGGTGCGTGCGGTGGCGGCGGCATGTTCTGTTGCGTTGTGCAGCTGACATGGGGGGGGGCGGTGTGGACCGGCGGCTGACCGGCTGTCGCCGCTGTTGGCAGGATCCGTATCTTTGGGCGTTGGGGGCTGCCGTGGCGCTGTACGTCCTGCTTTTTACCCAGCAGGCCTGGCAGCTGCACGCGGGCATGCGCACGCACCGCTCTGACCTGGGACAGATCGACCAGGCAATTTGGAACAGCAGCCGTGGCCGCTGGCTGGCCCAGACCGACAACGGATTTGAGGCGACACGCCTGACCGACCATGTCGAGCCCATTCTGGTTTTGATCAGCCCGGTCTACTGGGTGTGGGAGGATGTGCGTGCGCTGCTGCTGCTGCAGGTGGTGGCTGCGGCGGCTGGTGGGCTGTTGCTCTATGGTCTGACCCTGCGCCAGTGCGAGAAGTTGCTGGCTGCACACGAACGGCGCCAGATCTGGCGCTGGGAGCCTGTGCAGCAGCTGGCCAAAGTGCTGGCCCTGGCCTGCGCCCTGGCCTATCTGCTGGCGCCCCAGCTGCAGTCTGCCTTGCTCACCGAGTTTCATGCAGCCCCGCTGGCAGCCCCACTGATTTTGTGGGCCTTCTGGGCGGTCGACGCCCGCCGCTGGCGGCAGTTTTTGGCGGCAGCCCTGCTGGTTGCTGCGGTCAAAGAGGAGATGGCCCTGCTGTCCGCCGGGCTGGGGGGCTGGGCGCTCTGGCGGGTCTGGTGGGACGGGCGCGGGAAACCGTTGGAGATCTCTGCTTTGGGCTTTGCGGCGACAGCTGTGGTGGCCGGGCTGCTCTGGTTTTGGGTGGCCACCTTTGTGATCGTGCCCGCCCATGCGGCTGCCGTCTATGGGGTGGCCGAGAGCAGCTATTTCCAGCGCTACGGGGTGCTGGGCGATTCCCCGGCAGATATCCTGACAGGGTTGGTGACACGCCCGCAGCAGGTGGCGGCGATTCTCAGCGAAGCCCCGCGCACGGCCTATCTGGTGGGCCTGCTCGTGATCTTTGGCTGGCTGCCGCTTCTGGGCATCGATCTGCTGCTGCTGGCGCTGCCCCTGTTGTTGGCCAACGCGTTGAGCGCCTATCCAGCCCAGTATTATGGAGAATTTCATTACAGCGCCCCGCTGGTGGCCTATGCAGGCGCTGCAGCGGCCTATGGCGTGGGGCGGCTCTGGCGGCTGCTGGCAAGAGGGTTGCAGCAGGCTTCGCCGGCCTTTCAGCACCTTCCAGCCCGAGGGGCGGCGACAATGGCCGCGGTGGCTTTGCTGCAAAATGCCCGCACTGCGCTGTTGCCGCTGCTGACAGCTGGCCTGGCGGTGTGGATAGGAAGCTGGTCGGTCGGGACCTACCTGCAGCAGGGGCGAGGTCCGGGGGCTGCCCGCTATGACCCACCCCTTGTGACGGCACACCATCGACTTTTGCCCCGTTTTACAGAGCAGATCCCAGCAGAGGCACCGGTGACAGCCACGGCAGGTGTTCACCCCCATGTGAGCCACCGACGCTACGTCTACCAGTTTCCACTAGGGGTGGAGGCTCCCGTGCCAGCGACCTGGGCGCTGCTCGATGTGACCACCAATACCGATATGGCGCCGGGCGACCTCAAAGCGCAGGTCGAGACCTTGCTGGCTGGCGACTGGGGTGTTGTGGACGCTGCGGACGGCTTTCTTCTGTTGGCTCGGGGCGTCGGTCGCAAGACGATCGGCGAGCCTTTTTACACCTTTGTGCGCGGGCCTGCCGCTGCCCCGGCCGAACCGCTGCAGCTTGCTGCCATGGCCGCCGACGACTGGCCCCGCTGGCGCCAGAGCAAGCTGGTGGTGGAGTGGGAGGTTGGGGAAGGCTACGACCCGAAGAGGGACACCCCGTGGCTGGAGATTGCTGCGCTGGACGGAGAGGAGGTGGCTACGTTGGAGAGTGCCGCCCCGCCCGCACTGGTCTGGGCCTCCCCTGAGCGCTGGCAGCCGGGCGAAACGATGCGCGTGACCACCCTGCCACTTTCCCTGCCGCGCACCGCAGTCGTGCGTGCTGCCGGGGCTTCCCAACAGCCGGCAGCGATTTTGCGTCGTTTCCCCGACGGCCATCTGGCCTTGCTGCCCGCAACATTGGCAACTGCCGCCGATCTGGGGGCGGCACTGGCCGCTGCTGGGCTGGGCCCGCTGCACAGAGCGAGTGGGCAGGCAAGGTTGCCCGACGGCAGCACAATGGCACTGCAGGCCTGGGTTGCCCAGCGTGCGATCTGGCCAGGGGAGCGGCTGGATCTTTGGATCCAGTGGGGGGCTGGGCAATGGCCTGCGCAGCTCACAGCTTTTGTGCATCTGCGCCACAACAGCGTGACCGTGGCCCAGGCCGATGGGTTGCCCCGGCTCTGGCCGCCGACGGCTGGCTGGCACAACGACTGGCGACAGCTGGCGGTGCCGCCGGAGAGCCCGCTGACAGGGGAGTGGACAGTGGCGCTGGGGCTGTACGACGCACAGAACGGCCAGCGGGTGCCGATCAGCGGCGACCGCACCGAGCTGGTGGTGACAGTGCCGCCGCTGGTTGCGGCGCCTTTCCCCGACCAGGCCTGCGCGCTGATTCCAGCGACCTGCGGCGGACGCTGACGTGGAGGGCCGCTCTGGGCCGCTGCCGGTTCCGCTCGAGAGATCCTCTCGAGCGGATCTCAGGCCGATCGCGCGCGCTGGCGCCGCCAGTCTGCCAGCAGCACCTGGGCTGCAGCGTAGCCGCACATGCCGTGCACGCCTCCGCCCGGAGGGGTCGACGACGAACAGAGATAGAGGCCCGGGGTTGGGGTGCGGTAGGGGGCGAGGCTGAGAAGAGGACGGGCAAAATGTTGCCAGAGATCCTGCACCCCCCCATTGATGTCCCCGCCCACATAGTTGGGGTTGTACGCCTGCATCTCGGCTGCGGTGCGTGTAGAACGCGCCAGAATCAGGCGACGAAAGCCGGGGGCAAACCGCTCGACCTGCGCCTCGACGGCTGCTGTCCGGTCCGCTGTGGAGCCGTGCGGAACATGGCAGTAGGCCCAGGCCACCTGCCGACCCGCCGGCGCGCGTGTCGGGTCAAAATGGCTCTGTTGGGCCAGCAGCACAAAAGGACGGTCCGGGTGTTCGCCACGCCAGACCGCCCGTTCTGCCGCTGCGATCTCAGCCAATGTTCCGCCAAGATGCAAGGTGGCCGACTGCCAGCAGCCGGGTGCCTGCCAGGGAATCGGCCCCTCCAGCGCCCAGTCAATTTTGAATACCCCTGGGTTGTACCGGAAGCGCTCCAGCTGCCGACGATAGCGGGGCGGCAGTCGATCGCCGGCCAGCCGCAGCAGCCCACGGGGAGAGGTGTCAAGCATGTACGCGCGCGCGGGCGGCAACTCGCCGAGATCGGCCACCTCCCAGCCACAGACCACTTCTCCCCCCAGCTGCCGCAGATAGCGCACCAGCGCATCGGCGATTTCCTGTGAGCCCCCTATGGCAACGGGCCAGCCGACCGTCTGTGCCAATGTGGACAGGAGCAGCCCTACAGCCGCCGTCGGGGCTCTCTCCAACGGCAGCAGCGAGTGGCCAGCCATTCCGGCCAGCAGCGCCCTGGCCCGCTCGCCGCGCAGCAGGAGCCGTGCCAGCCCTGCCGCCGGGGCGGCGAGCGGCAGGGCGTAGGGTGCCAGCAGCCAGGGATGGCTGGGAAAATGCAGCGGCGCCAGCAGATCTTCGAGCAGCGCTTCCCACTGCTCGACCAAAGGGCCGAACAGCCAGCGCCAGACCTGCTCGTCAACGCCGAGCCCGGCTGCTGTGGCAGCGAGAGAGCGGGTCACAGTGACCGCAGTGCCGTCGTCCAGCGGGTGAGCCAGCGAAACCGGCGGAATGGCCCAACGAACCCCCAGCTCGGCGAGCGGCAGGCTGCGTAGAAAGGGCGAAGCCAGTGCCAGGGGGTGGATCGCAGCACAGACATCGTGCTTGAAGCCGGGCAGCGTCAGCTCCTGGGTGCGCAGACCGCCGCCTGGGGTCGCTTGGGCCTCCACAACCAGGACTCGGTGGCCAGAACGGGCCAGCGTGATGGCTGCCGCCAGCCCGTTGGGGCCCGAACCGACCACAACCGCTGCATACCCCATTCAGCCCTGCTCTTTCAGCCCTGGCTGCCTTGCCGCCGCGGCCGTCGTCGGCGACGCTTTGCTGCGCCAGCGGCCCCAGCCGCTTCCTGGGCTGCAGCAGGGCGAGGCTGTCCGGAGATCGGGGGGCGGCTCTGTGCTGGTTCGCCCGGTTCAGAGCGCAGCTCGGGGTAGGAGCCGCTGTAGTCGAAGCCCTGCAGACGCCGCCGTTCCACCCGGCTGCCCAGCACCCGTTCGATCTGCCGGACCATCAGTTCGTCGTCTTGGACCGCAAAGGTAAAGGCTTCTCCGGTGAGCGCTGCTCGTCCGGTGCGCCCGATGCGGTGGGTGTAGGCGTCGACTGTGTCGGGCATGTCATAGTTGATCACATGCGAGACGCCAGCCACATCGATCCCGCGGGCGGCAATGTCGGTGGCGACCAGAATGTCGTACTGCCCGCTGCGAAACCCGTTGATCGCTTCCTGCCGTCGGTTCTGTGCCATATTGCCCTGCAGCGCGGCCACCCGGTAGCCATTTTTGTCCAGTGTCTCGGCCAGGGAGCGGGCCCGCCGCTTGGTCCGTGTGAAGACCAACACCCGTTCGGTGGAGGTCCGGCGCAGCATCTCCAGCAGCAGCCGGGACTTGAGTCCGTCGGGCACCGGGTACAGCGCGTGCGCGACCGTCTCGGCGGGTGCGATCATTCCGATCTGCACCGTAGCGGGCTCTCTGAGCACTTCTGCGGCCAGCGAGCGGATGTCTTCGGGCATGGTCGCTGAAAAGAGCAGGTTCTGACGCTTTGTTGGCAGATGGCGCAGAATACGGCGCACATCTGGCAAAAATCCCATATCGAACATGCGGTCTGCCTCGTCGAGCACCAGCACCTCTACGCCAGAGAGATCGATCTGCCCCTCTCCGAGCAAATCCAGCAGCCGGCCTGGGCAGGCAACCACGATCTCGGCCCCGCGGCGCAGCGCGTTGACCTGGGGCATCTTCCCGACTCCGCCGTAGACCGTCACCGTGCTCACTTTCAGGCGCTGGCTGAGCGTATTGCTGATCTGTGCGATCTGCTCAGCCAGCTCGCGTGTGGGCGCCACGATCAGCGCCCGTACCTTGCGCAGGGGCCCCTTGGTCAACTGCTGCAAGATGGGCAGCAGAAAAGCGGCGGTTTTGCCAGTGCCGGTCTGTGCCAGACCGAGCAGGTCGCGGCCGGCCAATGCGACTGGAATTGCCTGTTGCTGGATCGGCGTGGGCGTGACATAGCCCGCTGCCTGGATCCCCGCCTGGATGCGGGGGTCAAACAAAAACTGTTCGAAGTTCATCAAGTCCTCCTTGACTGCAACGAGCCAAGTCGCACTCTCAGCCCACTTCAGAATGGACAGCCGTTGCTGTCCGGCAGCAGACAGCATGGACGCTGAGAGTTGCCTAGGGGACGATACCCCATTTGTCGTGATCCAGCAAACCGCCTCTTCTGTCAAACAGCGTTCGCGCTACTGCGCTGCGCTTTTGGCAGCTGCCCGCCATGCCGGGCGCAGGTCGTACTGGAGCTGGCGATAGACCGTGTACAGCCGATCGTAGAGCTCTTTTCTGCCCGGGTCTGGCCAGAACCGTCGCTCGACCCCTGCTGTCTTGTGGACGGCCTCTTCCACGGTTTTGTACCAGCCGATCGCCACCCCGGCCAGCAAGGCAGCCCCTTTGGCGCCAAACTCTGCGCCAGCGGGCACGACCACTGGACAGCCTGTGCTGTCGGCGATCATCTGGCTCCAGAAGGCGCTCCGTGCCCCCCCGCCTGAGAGCCGGATCTCACGAACAGGAGCTGGCTGGACCGCGTACCCGTCGCGGATCGAGAGTGCGATTCCCTCGTACAGCGCGCGCAGCAGGTCGCCGCGCGTGTGGCGGTCAGTCAGCCCAAAAAACTCAGCGCGCGCAGCAGGTTCCCAGAACGGGGTGGTGATCCCCAGGGCGCTCAAATAGGGCAAAAAGAGGACGCCGTTCGCCCCCGGTGCGCTCTGGCAGGCCAGCTGCTCCAACCCGGTGTAGAGTGCCTCCCTGGAGTGGGCTGCGGCGCGTTCTGCCGCACAGAATTGTTCCACAAACCAGTCCAGGCTGGTAGTTCCTGCCACATTGACCATTGCCCGCAGCCAGCGGTTGCCGGGCAAGCAGAACAGCAAGCCCACGCCCGTCGGCGCAAACAGAGGCTCTTCAGAGACCAGACAATTCAAAATATTGGTGCCCAACAGAGTGCAGCCGACCCCTGCCTCGACGGCCCCCAGCCCCAAAGTCGATGCCGGTACATCCCCGGCCCCTACAGTGACGGGCGTCCCTGCCCGCAGCCCGGTCGCCGCCGCCGCCTCTGCATGGAGAAAACCGGCCAGGCTTTCGGAGTGGCGCACGGGCGGGAAAAGTCGGCGCCATTCCGAGAGTGCAAAGAGGTCGACCATTGCATCGCTGTAGGTGCGGGATCGTGCATCCCCTGGCATCACAGTGGCTTCAGTCGGGTCGACCTGGAGGGTCCCGGTCAGCCGATAGGCGATCCAATCCTTGCAGCAAAGGACGGCGGTGGCGCGGGCCAGCGTTGCCGGCTCGTGCTCGCTCAGCCAACGCAGCAGCGGCAACGTGCAGCCCTGCTGCATTACCGAACCGGATGTGTGGTAGATACGCTCCATCAATTCCGGCGTTTCCCCTTGCATGCGTTCGATCAACGGCTGTGTGCGCCCGTCGTTCCACAGGATTGCCGAGCGCACCGGCTCTCCGGCGGCGTCGACCAGCCAGGCGCCCACCATATTGCCGGTCAATCCGACTGCGGCAACACGGCTGGCCTCTGTTCCGCTCTGCTGCAGCAGCAAACGACAGGCGGCAGCGGCAAGGGTCCAGGTCTGTGTCATATCGGTCTCTGACCAGAGGGGCGCCGGCGAGGTCGAGGGAGTTGCGCTGCGCACCACCGCCAGCTCGTGGCCGGAAGCGTCGAACAAGGCTGCTTTCACCACCGAGGTGCCCAGATCCAGCCCCAAGAGCCGATCGCCGACAACGTCTGTCATTTCATCGCTCCGGCGGTCAGCCCTTCGACAAAATAGCGGCCGACCAGGCTGAACAAAATCAGTACAGGCAGCATGGTGACAGTTGCCCCAGCCAGCAACAGCCCCCAGTCCACTTGGTACTGGCCGATGATCCCGGCCAGCCCGACCGGCACCGGACGGTTGGCATCGCTGAGAATCAGCACCGACGCGAACATGTATTCGGTCCAAGCCAGGATAAAGGCAAAGATGGCTACGCTGGCGACCCCTGGCGCAGCCAACGGGAGCACGATGCGGATCAAAGTCTGGGCGCGGGTGGCCCCATCCAGCGCCGCAGCCTCTTCCAGCTCGCCCGGGATCGCTGTAAAAAAGGCACGCAGCATCCACACTGCGAAGGGGGCTGTGAAGGTCACATTGACGATCACCAGGGAAACCAGCCGATCGACCAGCCCCAACTGGCTCAGCAGACCGTAGAGCGGGATGAGCAGCAGCACGCCTGGGAACGCGTACGTCACCAGAATGATGCGAAAGAGAAATTTGCCAGCAGGCAGCTGCATGCGATAGAGCCCGTAGGCCGCCAGCGTGCTGAGCGTCACACAGATCCCCATCGTCCCCGATGCGACCAGCATGCTGTTGGCCAGATAGGTCGGAAAATTGGAGGAACGCAGCAATTTTTCATAGTGCTGCAGCGTGAACGACTGCGGGAACAGGGTGGGGACCTGGGCGATCACCTCTTGGGGCAACTTGAAGCTGGAGGTCGCCACATAGTAGAAGGGAGCCACCACGACCAGGAGCAAGCCAAGGAGTCCCAGGGCGAGGAGGCTGCGGTGGCGGATGCGTGTCGTCATGGTTCATCTTCCTGTGGCGGGGACATGAAGCGGATAAAGAGAGCGGCAAACAGCAGCAGGGCCAGCCCGGAGAGCACCGAGATGGCGGCTGCCTGGCTCAGCCGGTACTGGGCGAACGCAGTTTCGTAGATCAGGACGGGCAGGGTCGTTGTGGCGTTGGAGGGTCCGCCGCCGGTCAGAAGCCAGATCACGTCGAAGACATTGAAGGAGAGAAGAGTCCCCACCAGCCCCAGCACAAAGAGAACCGGCTGCAGCAGAGGGAGGGTGATCTGCCAGAAGCGTTGTTGGGCGTTTGCACCATCGACAGCGGCTGCCTCGTTCAGGTCAGAGGGGATGCTTTGCAGCGCGGCCAGCACAGTGACCGCCATGAAGGGGAACCATCGCCAGGAATTGATGGCAATCACCGACAGTGTGGCAGCGTTGGCCGTGCCAAAAAAGCCGATCGGTTCCCTCCACACCCCTGTCCATACCAACAGGTAGTTGAGCACCCCGGAGCTGCTCAAGAGCCAGCGCCAAAGAATGACCACCACCACGGTCGGGACAATCCAGGACAAAATGATCCAGATCCGGGCGAAGCGCTGGCCAGGGAAGCGCTGGTTTAAGATCAATGCGGCTGTGAAGGCGGCCAGAGTCTGGAGCAGGGCGTTGCCCAGAACCCAGACCATGCTGCGCCCGAAGGCCTGCCAGAAGTTGTGGCTGGACAGGAGGCGCAGGTAGTTTTCCAGCCCCACAAAGGTCCCACTGGTGCCGATGATCTGGACATTCTGGAGACTCAACACGACAGCAGAGCCCAGTGGGTACAGGATGGTGGCAGCCAGCCACAGCAGCAAGGGAGCGACAAAACAATAGCCCAGCAGCGAGCGGCCTCTCCACCGTACAAACTGGCCCTTCGGCCGGGGATCTTTGTGTGCAGTCGGTCGACTTGTGTGGATTGCCATCTGCGGCCCGATCTGAAAAAGGATGGAGAGGCTGCGCCCGTGTGCATGGCACACCGGCGCAGCCCCAGAGAGGAGAAAGCGCTGCGTTACTCGGCGAGCGCCTCTTCCATCAGCCGCTGCCCTTCAGCGACCGCGTCGGCGGCCGACAGGCCGTCGATGACCACCAATTGCGCTGTCTGGGCGACCAGATTTTGGGCCGAGATGGCTGCAATGCTGGGGAAGGTATTGCCGTTGGTGAAGCCGAAGAGGCGGCCATTTTTCGCATTTTCGACCATCGTCTCGAGCTGGCTCTGGTATTTGACGGCCAGCGGGTCGTTCCAGAAGCTCTCGTCCTGGCTGCCAGCCTCGGTCACCGGCAGGAAGAGTCCAGGCTCCATGTTCAAGAAACGCCCATAGTTGCCCGGCGTCAACAGGAAGCGCAGGAACTCCTGGGCTGCCGCCTGTTTGGCTGGATCTTCGGTCAGCAGCATCACAGCGTTCGAGTAGGCAATCGTGCCGCTGGCGTCGACGTTGGACGAATGGGGAATCGCCATCACCCCCAAATCTTCTGGGTCCCCCTCCGCCTGGGTGTCGTAGGTGGTGATCACGGTGAACTGCGGAATGATCGCACAGGTGCGGTTGGCAAAACAGGCCTCGGCCTCCCCCCAGGTCCAGTTCGGGCTGTCGGGCGGTGAGAACTGGTACAACTGGCGGTAGAAGTCGTACGCCTCCACCGTCTGCGGGTTGTTGAAGCGCAGGGTGCCATCCTCGTTGTAGATCTCATCGGCGCCAGCATTGACCATAAAGTCGTAGACGACCTGATCGGTGTAGAGCTGCTTGTTGGCAGGCAACCCGATGCCGTACTGGCCTTCCTGGGTCAGCGCTTCGACAGCCACGAGCAGTTCATCCCAGGTCGTGGGAGGGGTGATCCCAGCCTCGGCGAAGACACTTTTGCGGTACCACATCGAATGGGCCATGTTGTAAAGTGGCACTGCCCAGGTGTGGTCGTCGTACGTGTACGGCTCGACCGCACTCGGATAGAAGCTATAAAGCGCATCCATCTCCGCAACAAACTCCTCCATCGGCTGCACTTTCCCCAGACGATTCAGAATTGGCGTGAAATCGGGGATGGCAAACAACAGCTCAGGGGCGTTGCCTGCCGCAACAGCTGCCGGGGCCTTGGTATAAATTTCACCCCAGTTTTGTGGCTCCTGGCTGACCACGATCCCAGGATTGGCCGCGTTAAACTCGTCGATCAGCTGCTGGATGCGCTCGACCCGATGGGGGGGCTGCTCCATGTGCCAGATTTTGACTTCGACCGGGGCAGAGCCGGCCCCGGCCTCAGCCCCGCTGCTGGCTGCGGGGGCTGTCGGCAGGGCGCAGCCAGCCAGCGCAGCCAGCGCGACGGCCACCAACAGCAGGATGGACAGCTTGTCTGTTTTCATCGTCTACTCTCCTTGGATAGATGAACGGTTCGGTCGGCTAGCCGGCAAAGCGCTGGCTAGGGAACAACAGCACCTGGCTACAGATGCGGGTTGCGCGTGCGGTAACGGTCGACCAGTTGAGCGTTGTGGTCGGCCGAGTTCGGGAGATTGGCGCTGATGTAGACCGGCGGCACCTCGTCAGCCCCTGTCAGCCGACAGACGACTTCGACCAAGATCGCATTCAACAAAAATGCCCCGGTCACCGTGGAGGCAGCCCCGGTGCGGACGCCGCTGGTGCCCACAGGGACCAGCGCATCGCCGGGAAGGCCCTGGTTGTCGAGGACAATATCGGCTATCTCGGCCAGCTTGCGGCCACTGGGGCCGGCAGCCACTGCGGCTGAATAGTCGAGAGCTGTCACCGCAATCACGGTCAGCCCCCTCTCCTTGGCGGCGAGCGCAGTCTCGACAGGAACCGCGTTGACCCCGCTGTTTGAAAAGACCACCAGCACGTCGCGCGCACGCAACGGATAGCGCGAGAGCAGCGCAGGCCCGATGCCGCTGGTGCGTTCCAGCAGCGTGCTGACCACCGCACCTTCGTGCAACATCAACGCCGACGAAAGCACAGGACAGACAGCAGCTAGCCCCCCTGCCCGATAGTGCCCTTCCTCACAGAGCAGATGAGAATGTCCTGTGCCAAACAGGTAAAGCATGCCCCCCTGCCGCACTGCCTCTTCGATCGCGCAGGCGGCCGCAGCGATCGCTTCCTGCTGTGTCTCCACAATCGCCTGCAGCAACTCCTGGACATGCTGCATGTACTGCAGGGCCCCCCCCAACAGCGGCCGGTTTCCCTTCGGTTCACTGGATGCGCTCATCGATATCTCCATTCAACAGACGGCTGGCCCAGCTCGCGCAGCACGGTATGCATCTGGTAGCGCTCCCCGTGATAGCACGAACGGACATACTCGACCGGGTGGTCGGTTTCGTCGTAGGTGACCCGTTCCAGACTCAAGACCGGCACCTGTGCGCCGATCTCCAAAACGGCCCGCTCGTACGTCTCCGGCATGCGGGCGGCGATCCGCTGCCTTGCCCAGAGCAGATGGATCCCATACTGCGTTTGCAAGACCTGGTACAAAGACTCCTGGGCAAAATCGTGCGCCTCCAACAGATTGGGGCAGCTGGCGTGGCGGAGATGGGCGCGTTCGATCGCTATCGGCTTCCCCCCGGCCAGACGCACACGCACCAGAAGGACCAGATCTTCCCCGACCCCAGCCTGCAACCGCTCTGCGACCGCCTCGTCTGCTGGCTGCAGCTCGGCGGCCAGCACATGGCTGGAGGGGTGCAGCCCTTTGTTCGACATCTCCTGGGTGAAGCTGGTCAACTCACGCAGTTCCTGGTCGATCTTGCGGCTCACGTAGGTGCCTTTGCCGACCTGGGATTGGGTCAGCCCGCTCTGCTGCAGCAATTGCAGCGCCTGCCGCGCCGTCATGCGGCTGACCCCGTATGCCTGGGAGAGCTCACGCTCCGAGGGCAGGCGCTCTCCGGTGGCAAACACCCCCTGCTCGATCTGCTGCTGGAGCAGGTCCCGAATTTGTATGTAGAGCGGCGTGGCGCCGTTTAACATCACCATTGAAATCCTTTTGGATGGCTGTAGTGGTATGTACCACCTTGTGGAATAGAATAGCACCCCAGACAGCTGCTGTCAAGTGGGGGGGGAGCGCTGAGGGCCTCCTTCTTCTGGCAGCGGTCGGAAGGCAACGGGGCCCTGAACACTTTCGGTTCCTTCGGCGACGCGCAGCCCAGGGGAGAGGGTGACGTGGGCGCCGCAGGAGAGGGTTTCCCCGCCGGCGGTGCGCAGGAAGAAGGTGCGCAGGCGGCTGCTTCCTGCGTAGGTGGCGACCGTGCCGTCGGGCCGCATTGCCTCTGCGGTCAGCCGGGCTGACGGGGTCAGGCGCTGGGCCACGACCGGCCAGGGCAGCGCGAGGGCGCGTGCGAGCCGATCGCGCCACGCCTCGCTGCTCTGTTCCCCTCCTATCTCCACGCTGCGTCCACCCCAGGCTGCGCCGTCGCCGTCGAACCCGGCATACTTGACCAGCCATGCCGCCTGTTCCTGCTGGAGCTGGGGAACGAGTGCGGGGGTCAGCAGGTGGGTGGCTGGGATGGCATCGTCGAGGAGCGCACGGCTGGCAGCCGGGATCTGGTCGCGCACACTCGGGCGTTGCAGTGCCGACAACAGCACCTTGCTGTCCAGCGGGTAGGCCAGCGGGTTGAGGAACGTTGCGCCGTTGGCCCGCCATGCAGCCAACTGTGCCAGCTGGGCTCTGCTGAAATTTTCCAGATAGCCGAAGCGAAAGAGGAGCGCAGAGCCTACCTCTTCGGGCCATTCTTCCAGCCAGAACGCTTCGAGCCCCTGTCGGCGCAGGCGGGTAGGCAGATCCAGGTTCCAGCTGGCTGGCCGGGTGGGCACACCAAAAAGAGGGGGGGCCCAGCGCTTGCCCTGGGCGATTTCGGCTGTCAGCGCCTGCAGAGAACGGTCGTAGAGAACGAAGGCGGTGGCGCCCCGTTCGGCCAGCGCCCGGCAGAAGGCCAGCTGTTCGAAGAGAAACTCGCTCCACTGGGCTGTGCCCACAAAGAGAAGCGTCCGGCCGGCCAGGAAGGTTGCAAAACAATCTGCCAGGTCGGTTGGAAGCCCGTACCCGACCTGCATTGCATGGGCAAAGCCCTGTGCGGACGGTGCAATTTCGATCTCGGTCAGCACCGGGCGCCATGGCCTTGCCGGGTCAGAGGTGGGCACAAGTTGAAAATCGGGGCGGACAGAGAGCACGGGGTCCAGGTGGCAGCAGGCCAGCAATCTGGCTGGCACCTTCTGGCGGAGCTGTGCGGTCAGCTCTGGGTCGCTCCTGCTTTTCAGGACTGTCCAGACCCCATCGAGGAAGTGAAAGAGGGCAGCGCCGATGTCAGCAAGATGCAGCTGCAGCGGCTGTGGCCAGACAAAGGGCTGGCAGGCTGGCAGCCACCAGACCCCTTCGATGCCGGCATAGCCGATGCCGGTGGCGTCCATCCTGGCCCGCACTGTTCTGATTGGAGGGTACATCGATCGGCTCCTGCTTGTCTGGGCTGCTGGGAGAGCAGTGGGCTCTGTGTTTTTCTGGTTATCCTTTGACAGCGCCGAAGGTCAGCCCACGCACGATGTAGCGGCCCAGCAGCAAGAAGATCGCCATCGGCGGCAGCATGGCCATGACCGACGTTGCGGCAATGTAGTTCCAGGTGATGCCGGCGGTCGCAAAGTAGTTCATGGTACCGACCGGCAGCGTCATCGTCGCCTGGTTGCTCAGCACCAGCGGAAAGACGACGTTGTTCCAGCTGAAGACAAAGGCAAACATCGAGGTGACAACGATTCCGGGCAGCGTGAGCGGCAGGGTGATCTGCGTCAGCCGCACGAACCAGCCGGCCCCATCTACGGCGGCTGCCTCTTCCAGTTCGACCGGTACTTCGTCGATAAAGCTTTTGAGCAGCCAGATCGACATCGGGATGGTCAACGTCTGCAGGATCAACACCATCGACAGATAGGAGCCGGTCAGGTGCAGCCGAGACATCAGGATAAAATAAGGGATCAGGTAGACGACTGGCGGTGCCATCAGCAGACTCAGGTACCAGAGCAGAAAAAAGCGTTTGCCGCGCAGCGGGAAGCGTGCGAGCGCGTAGGCTGCGGCCAGCGCAAAGGGCAGGTTGAGCAGCGTTGCCCCGGTGGAGACGAGGATGCTGTTGCGCAGCTGTGGCGCGTTGATGCCTGGGTCGACAAAGGTGTAGTAAAAGGCGTCCAACTGGGGGCGAAACCAGAAGACAGGGGGCATGGCAAAGGCGGTGGCTTGGGGGCGCAACGCCAGTGCCCAGAACCAGACGATCGGGGTCAGGAAGAAGAGCAGCACCGCGGCCCAGGAGGCGTAGACGAGCAGCTTCTGATAGGGTTTGAGCGCCATCTCACCACTCCCACTCTTTGAAGGCAAAGCGGATGTAGACGTTGATCAGCAGGGTGACCAGCAGCACGATCAGCACGGTCATGGCAGCGGCGATGCCGATGTTGTAGTTGGCAAGCCCCTCCTGGTACAGGTTGTAGGCCAGGGTGCGCGAGGCGGTGCCGGGCCCCCCTCGGGTCAACACCAGCACCAGATCGAACATGTTGAAGAGCTGCATAAAGCGGAGCATGACAAAGATCGCTGCAGTCGGCCGCACCAGCGGCAGCAGAATGTGCCAGAAGAGGCGCCAGCCCGCAGCGCCGTCGACGCGTGCCGCCTCTTTGACTTCGTCGGAGATCGAGAGCAGACCTGCATAAAGCAGGATCGCCGCATAGGGGGTCCACTGCCAGATGTCAGCCACCAGCACGCTGGCCAACGCGCTGCTCTCCTCGCCCAGCAGCCCCCGCTCGGAGACCGGGATGCCCACCGAGAGCAGGAGCCAGGTGAGAAAGCCGCCCTCGCGGTAGTACATATAGCGGAACAGAAATCCGGTCACAACCGGGGCCAGGGTGACCGGCATGATCAGCAGGGCCCGTACGAGGCTGTTCCCGCGCAGGTTGATGCTGAGGAGCAGGGCGATCCCCATCCCCAGCCAAAACTCGAGCAAGGTCCCCACCCCAGCCAGGAGCAGCGTGTTGCGCAGCGCGTCGACAAACGGGGTGGCGGTGAAGACCAGCTCGAAGTTTTTGAGCCCGACGAACTGCAACGGCACCGGGCTGAGCTGCAAATTCCAGAAGTAGACGCTGTTCGAGACGACAAAAAATGTCGGGTAGATGATCAGCAGCACCAGCAGCAGAAAGGAAGGAAGCAGGAACAGGTAGGGCTGCCAGCGGGTTGCGGCGATTCTGCGCATTGTTCTCACCAGTCTGGCAGGGTGCTGGCGTCAGCGGCCAGCACCCTGCCGGTTGATTTTCAGCCTCTCCGACGACGTCGCATCACCCAGCCAGACGGGCGATCAGCTCCTGGGTGCTCTCCAGCGTGTCGTTGTAGCTCTCGAACTGGTAGGGCAGCATGAAGTTGCCTTGCAGCACGTTGCGGAAGAGCGTGTCGGTGGTCGCCAGCCCCTGTTCGGGGGTCAGCCCGCCCGACAGCACCTGGTTGATGTTGAGGCCGTAGACGGCCTCCAGCGAGGTGTAGATCGGCATCGGCGGGCGCACCAGTTTGCCGTTGCCTTGGCCCATCAGCTCCAGCTGCACATCCAGGTAGGGGTAGATCGCGCGCAGGTCGGCGTCGGCGTAAAGCGATCTGCGTCCGAAGTCGCTGAACTGATAGTTGTAGTCTGGGACCAGTGCCATCTGTTTTTGTGCCTCGGTGCCTGTGGCCCACTGGATGAACTGCCAGGCAGCGTCTTTCTTTTGGGTGGAGGAGGGCATGCCCAGGCTCCAGCCGCCCAGGCTGACCAGGGGGTCGCGGCCGGCTGCGTGGGGCAGCATGCCGACGTCGTAGCTCTCGACAATGGTCGAAAGCTCGCCGGTCATGTAGCCGTTGTTTTTGATCAGATAGAAGTAGGGAGTCCACCAGAAGAAGGCTCCGATATCGCCCTGGGAGAACCGGGTACCGGCATCGAACCAGACATAGTTGATCGCCTCGTCTGGGGATCGATCGTAGAGCTGTTTGTAGGCAGCCAGCCCAGCGATGTTTTCCGGCGAGTTGATCGTGGGTGTGAAGTCCCAGGGGGCCTCTGGGAACTGCTGGAACCAGCGCGCTCCATAGCTGGCCCCCAGCTGGCTGTACATGTGCACCACAGGCACAGGCTGGGCACCGCAGACGACGGTGCCGTGCAGCGTCGTGCCGTTGACATCCTGGCCGTCCAGCTGGCCTATCTGCTCCAGGTAGGCGTCCCAGGTCCAGTCACCGGCTTCGGCGGCCGTCTTGGGTGGGGCCGCCAGCCCGAGCGCTTCATAGACGTCGGTCCGGTACATGACACCCTGCGCATACGAGGCGATCGGCAGGGTGACGATGTGGCCGCGCCAGGTGTTGAGCGAGTGCAGCACTTCTGGGATGAAATCCCCCAGGTTGGTGGCGTTGTCGGCGGCAATGTAGTCGTCCAGCGCAACGATCCACTGGTTGTCGTAGTACTGGCTGTTCCACATCTGGTCGACGGTGACGACGTCGGCGTCGGAGGCGCCGCTGACGAAGGAAGTTGCCAGCCGTGCGTTGAGGGCGTCGTAAGAGAGGCTCTCCAGATTGACCTGGACCCCGCTTTGTTCGGCAAAATTGTCGACAATTTTTTCCAGGGCAAACTGGAAGGGATCTCCCACGACCAGCACTCGAATCGAATCCACCGCTGCGGCGGGTGCGCTGCTGCCGGCTGGGGCGACCGGTGCCACGCAGCCGGCCAGGCCCAGCAGGGCAGCGCTACCGGCTGCTACTTTGAGAAATTGACGCCGTGACACTGCTGATTGCATGCTCATGTTCTTTCCTCCTTAAAAAACTCAAATTGCCAAGCACGCGAGTCGGTTGTATCTGCGAAACTGCTGCTCCTGTCGATGCTCTCCCCTCCCTCTCTGTTCTCAGCGGACCTGCCTCTGTCGACGTGTGGTCAGTGTGCGCACAAAGACGCATGCCGCCAGAGGTCTGGGGCCCGGCAGCCATCACCGGGCTCCCGGCATGGGATCATGATTCAACCGCAACCGGCCGGCCGGTGCGTACCGAATCCAAAAGTGCCTGGACGACCTGGACCTGGCGCAGGCCGTCGTGGTGGGTGGGCAGCGGGCCACGGCGCTGCCACGAAGCGGGGGTCAGGGTGCCTTCGGCCACTGCATCCAACATGGGGCCCACCAACATCATGCCATCTGCCTGGTCTCCCCCGATGTGCTCGAAGGAGGCCTGCACCGTCGAAACGTCGTAACCTGCCGTTGTCGGTCGATAGTGGCGCGACAGCCGCACGTCGATCCCCGCTTCTCCCAGCCGACGCTGGTGTTCAGCCAGCAGAGCATCTGCCGGCGGCGCCGACAGGTTGGCACGCCAGCTTTCCTGTACCCCGAAGCCCGGACGCTTGTTGTAGAAGATGCTGCCGCTCCTGCCGGTGAAGCTCGAATAGTACTCGACGATCGGCTCCATGTGTTTGATCCACTCTGCCTTGACGCGCACCTTCAGCCCGCTGTCGAAGATCAGAAAGGCATCGTACAGATCTGGGGTGAACCCCAGCACCTGCTGCTGGCTGACGGCGAAGACTTCGACCACGCGCGCTGGGGCAAAATACCAGTGCATCAGATCCACGACGTGGCTCAATAAAAAGTGGGCGGGCGAAGAACCGGCGGCAAACTCGCGGCTCCGCTCCCCCCACAGCCGAGTTGGCACGCTGATGTTGTCGTCCAGCCGTGACTCGGCGTAGACCGGTGCCCCGATCAGCCCCTCCTGCAGCAGATAGTGGGTGGCCAGATCGTAGGGCATGGCCCGGTTGGCAAAGTTGACAAAGAGCCGGGTGCCGTGTTGCTCGACCCGGTCGAAGATCGTCGCAGCCTGGCTCAGTTCGGTCGCCAGCGGCTTTTCCTGCAGGATCACCGGCACACCGGCGTCGATCGCTGCCAGCGTCGGCGCCAGATGCAGATGGTCGGGGGTGGCCACCACCACCAGGTCGAGACGCTGTTCTTTGAACAGCGCGCCGGCGTCGGTGTAGGCGGTGCTTTTGTGCTGGGCCGCAGCCGCCGCGGCCGCAGCCTGTCGCACATCGCAGACCCCAACGACTTGGATCTCCGGGCGGCGGCTGAAAAGCTGCAGATACTGGTTGCCCAGCAGCCCCAACCCGATCACCCCCGCCTTCAGTTGCTTTCCAGACATGATTTCACCTTTTCTCAAAAAGAGCCGGCACCCAGCCGCAAGAAGGCTGGCACCCGGTACGGATAAAACAGTTCAGTGCGCGCCCCCTCCCCTCGGCTGACCCCGCGGCTCCTGGTAGCGAGAGAGGGTCAGCCCCAGCTCACGGGACAGCAGCAGCGCCGCAGCCCCCAAAATCACGGCGTCCGACCCATGTTCGGCGATCTCGAGCGTGGTCTGGCCGACCAGGTCGGGGATGGCTGTGCCCGGCAGGGCGGCCCGGACTGCCTCCAGCCACGCTGTGCCGAACTGGGTGATGCTGCCGACCAGCCGGATCTGCTGGATGTTGAGCAGGGCGACCAGCGCTGCCACGGCCTGGCTGACGTAGCGGGCATTGGCCTGGACCAGCTGGGCTGCCAGCGGATCGCCTGCCCGAAAGGCCTCCACCACAGCCTCCAGCGCTGGCGAGCTGGCCGCTGCCAGCGCCCGAGCCAGCTGCGAGTCGGGTGCGGTGGCTGCCAATGCCTGCGCCTGCCGTACCATCGCCTGCGAACTCACCTGGGTCTCCAGACAGCCGAAGTTGCCACAGGCGCAGCGCTCACCCTGCGGGTCGACCACCATGTGGCCGATCTCCCCGGCCCCGAAGCCATCCCCGAAAAAAAGCTGGCCATCCAGGATCAGGCCGGCCCCCACATCCTGGCCCACCCGAAGTACAGCCAGATTGCGCAGCGTGCGGTTGCTGCCGAACAGATATTCGGCGAGCGCTGCGACCTGGCTGGCATTGGCCACATGCACGGGCCGTTGGTACCGTTCGTGCAGCAGCTTGCCGATCGGCAGATTGTTCCACCCAAAAAAGACCGATCTGCGCACGGTCCCGCTCTGGGTGTCGACAATTCCGGGAGAGGCAACACCGATCCCCAAGATGGGCTGGGTGGCGTGCGCCACCAACTCGTCGGTCAGCGCTGTGAGCTGCTGCACCGCCTCTTGGCCGCGCGCTGGGCCTACTGCCAGCGACTTGCTGTATAAAATCTCACCGTTCAGGTCGAGCAGCGCCGCTCGAAATTCGTGGACCGCCAGCCGCAGGGCAATCAGCTGGCGGCTGGCAGCGGCGACCTGGAGCAGAATTGGACGGCGTCCCCGTTTGGTGGGCAGGGCGAGCTCTCCGCTGGCGTGCAGGTCAAGCTCGCTGACCAGCTGGTCGGCAAGCAGCTCTGCCACCAGTTCTGAAACGGTCACGGGAGTCAGCTGGGTGAGGCGAGCCACATCAGCCCGGCTCAGCGTGCCGTAGTCAAAAATTGTGCGCAGCACCAGTTGGCGGTTGTAGGTGCGGGTCTGTTGGTGTGTCGCTTTTTCATGCATGGCCGCTCCTTTCTGGGAAGGCCTGGTGCGCCCTGCTTTTGGACAGACGCTTCGGCTCTTTGTCGGCGCGCGGCCCGGCAAGCGGGGGCTTGCAGGGTCGACCACAAGGTTGACAAAGGCGGTCGCGTGGCTGTCTGATTATTTAATTTAGTCAATTAACAATTATGCGGTCATCATAACACAGCTGCAAACAGCTGTCAACTGGGCTTTTCCGCGGGGGGCAGATGCAGCAGCCCTTCTGGTTCCAAGGTGATCAGTGCTCGGCTGTCGTCGTAGGCCAGCACTTCGGCGTAGCGGCCCCAGTCGACGATGGTGTCCAGCTGGTGCTGTGCTTCCCCGGGGGGAAACTCCAGTTCCAGGGCGACGTGGACGACATCCCACGTCAGACAGTGATTTTCCGATGCATGCAGCAGGGTGAGCAGCCACCGGATGAGCGGGAGGCGGCAAATGCGGACCGCAAAAATTCCTTTGCGTCCCAGAATACCCGCGGCTGCAAAGGTGTCGCCCAGTGCTGTCAGCGCAACGTCTCCAGTTTGAACGGTGACAAAGCCCAGCCGTTCAGCGGCTTCGACCAGGCGCAGCACCGCGTCTGAGTTGACCCCCAGCTGTTCTGGCAGGCGATAGATGTCGGCGTGTGGGGTGCTGAGTCTGGCGAGATGTTCGAGCAGGCCAGTCAGGTGGCCGATCGACACCTGGGGCAGGCCTTGTGTGATGCCTGGCTCGCCCGGCGCGCTTCCTGGCTCGCCCGGCTCGGCTTTGGTCTGGCCGGCCAACAGGCTGTAGACCTGGTCGACCAGCGCTGTAAAGGCCGGCGCGTGGCGGACCCTGGGGTGAGAGAGTGGAATGGCAAGGTCGGCCACAATCCGTCCGGGCCCTTTGTCCATGACGACAATGCGGTCGGCCAGGAAAACGGCCTCTTCGATATGATGGGTCACCAACAGAATCGCCTTGGTCGGAATTTTTCCGCCGATCCAGAGTTCGACCAGTTCGCTGCGCAGCGTCTCTGCGCTGAGCACATCCAACGCTGAAAAGGGTTCATCCAGACAGAGAAGCTCTGGATTGAGCGCCATCGCGCGGGCAAAGCCCACTTTTTGGCGCATCCCCCCGGACAGTTCGCGCGGGTAGGCGCTCTCGAACCCATCCAACCCGACCCGGTCAAGCAGTTCCATCGTGCGGGCGAGGCGGACTGTGGGAGGGACCCCGCGCGCCTTGAGGGCCAGGGCGACATTTTCCAGCACCGAAAACCAAGGAAACAGTGCAAATGCCCGCCCATTCCTCTGGGGTCACAGCCTGGAGCAGTTGAAAGGCCAGGAATGCGCCGTAGGCGATCAGGGCAACAATCGCCACCCTGGCGCCGGCCAGGAAGGGCAAACACCCTGGCGCGGCGCCGTTGGGAGGGTCCAAGGGGGCCAGGTACCTGCCCAGCCAGCTGTCGAGGCGTTCGTTGCCGGCACCTGCCCATCGACCAAACCGTCTCCACAGTGCAGAGCCCTGCAGCCAGTCGTAGAACCAGGAGGTCGGCGGCAGAGCTGTCGCCACCAGCTCCACTTTGAAGCGTTCTGCCCAGGCCAGCAACGGGCGCCAGAGCAGCTGGTCCAACACAACGACCAGCAGCACCAGCGCTGCAATCCCCACGACCAACATCGGGAGATCGCCGGCACTGGCCGCCGCCTGCAAAAAAGAGCCCAGGCCGGGCAGCTGAAAGTTGCGGCTTCCCACTGAATACCGTTCTGCTGCCATCAGAAAGAAAAACCCTCCTGCCCAACTCATCATGCTGTTCCAGATCAGGGGGATCGCTGCTGAAGGCAGCTCCAGCCATTTCAGACGTAGCCAGCGGTTGAAGCGAAAGATGGTGCTTGCCTCGCGCAGCTCCTGACCGATCGTGGTGAGGGACTGATACCAGGCAAAGGTGAGGTTCCAGACCTGGCTTGTGAAGATCAGCACGATGGCAGCCAGCTCGGCGGCCAGGCTGGCGGGGAAAAGCGCACTCAGCCCCAACAGAACTACCGGCATGAAGGAAAGAATTGGTACGCTCTGCAGCACATCGAGCAGGGGCAGCAGGATCTGCCTGGCAGGAGGGATGTAGGCAGCCAGGTAGCCGTAGACGAGTGTGAACGCGAGAGAGAGCAGGTAGGCGGCCAACATCCGTCCCAGCGAGAGCGCTGTATAGCCTGGCAGTGCCAGCAGGCTGAGCTGGAGATCAGGGGGGGGGAGGGTGTGGGGGGCTTCTGCGGCCAGCCTGGCGCCTGCTGCCAACACTCCCCCAAGGGCGAAGAGCAGACCCCATTCTCCTCCTCCCGGCCGCACTGCGGCTGGGAGGAGGGGTTTCCATCCTGGTGGGGGAGGGCTGTGCACGGCCGTCTGGGCTACGCTTTCACCTTTGTAGGCGACACGTGCCCGTTTTGGCTGTTTGTCGGGGCACTGGCTGTCTCCGTCGGGCTGGCCAGGATAGTTTTGACGGCCATACGAAAGGCGGCTGGGTTGCGCTCGACAGCGCTGCAGAGCACAGCATGAAGTTTGCTGGCGCTTTTGTCCTCGGCTGTGAGCAGGGCACGCTCCGTCTGAGCAACCACACCGACGCTGATCAGGTGGGTCAGCAGCTGGCGCCCAAATTCCTGCGCTGGCTGGGCAGCCGGATCTTGTTGGTAGAGCAGCCAGCTTTCCAGGCTCCGGACATCGTCCTGGCAGTGGTAGGCATCGTAACACGCCTTCACATACTGGACAGCGATCGGGCGCAGGGTAGGGGCCAGAAGACGGGCTGCATCGTTTTCGAGCACCCATTGGGATTGAAAACCCAGGTCGTGGCAGAACTCCTCCAGCCGACCGGCCAACGCCTGGATCGCTTCGTCGGGAAGTGAATCCAGCCACTGGACCACCCTGGGGCTGTCGGCGAAGGCACCCCGTGCCCAGTTTTTGAAGCGAACGCCATTTTCGTCGACAGCCATCTTGCGCTTTCGTTTGCGTTCCTGGATGCGCCGATCGACGACAACGGCCAGGGCACTGAAGACAACCAACAACAAAATTAAATTGAGATATCCCATATGCTCCTCTGATTTTTCATCTACAACCGTCACAACAGTAAATTGTCAGGCAGCCCCTTCGAGGGTGACCCCATAAAAGTCGATCCACCCAGCGGGGTGACCTGTAAAGCCTTGCACCTTGCGTTGCATTGCCATCAGCACCGGGCGGAAGTAGGGGATCACGACAGCCCCTTGTTCCTGGACGATCTGCTGGGCTTCATGGTAGAGCGCCATCCGGGTTTCCTGGTTGGCTTCGCTGCGTGCCCGATCGAGCAACGCATCCAGTTCTGGGGTACTCCATTTGCTTTCGTTTTGGGGAGACGTAGAATAGTGGGCCAGCGTGAATGTTTCGTCGATACTGACCCGAAAATTCCAGTTTCCTACGTGAAAGGGCACTTTTCCCCCATAATCGGACCAGTAGACATCGGCTGGGACGCGTGTCACACGAATCTGGATTCCTGCCAGGGCTGCCATCTGGCTGAAGGATTCCGCCAGAACCAGCATCCCGGGTCGCGAGTCGGAGGTGATCAGATCCAGTGTCAGCCCGTTGGGGTGGCCAGCCTCTGCCAGCAGCTGGCGTGCCCGTTCGATGTTCTGTTCTGGCAGCGGCAGGTCGGCCACAAAAGCACTGACCGGCGCGACCGGATGGTCGCGGCCCAGACCTCCGTACCCGTGCATGACCTGTTCGAGCAACAGCGGGCGATCGGCGCAGGCTTTGAGCGCCTGACGCACCCGCAGGTCGGTGAAGGGGGCTTCGGTCGCCTGCATCACGAGGGTCTGGTAGCGGCCGCTTGGAACCTCCAAAATCACAACCTCTGGCTGTTCTTGCAGCCTGGTCAGATCCCGCAGGTTGACGTCGGCAATCATCTCCACGTGGCCGGCCAGCAAGGCATCGGCCTGAGCGGCCAAGGTCGAAAAATAGTGGTATTCGACTGCCTGAACCTGATAGTTTTCGGCATCTGGGTGTTCGGGAAAGCGTTGCAGGCGAAGGCGGCCGCCGGGCAGCGAATCTACAAACTGGTAGGGCCCGGCACCGACAGGCAGGGCGTTCAGGGTGCTCGTCGTGGCTGCTGTCGGCACAATACCGGTCTGGGGCGCGGCCAGCATATAGGGCAATTCAGCGTTCGGGGCATTCAGGTGGAATTGTACAGTATAGGTATCGACGGCTTCAACGCGCGCAATGGCTTGCGTGAGGGCAAAGAGTGACAGCCCCAAATCGGGGTCCAGGAGACGCTCGAAGGTGTAGACAACGTCGTTTGCGGTCACGTCGGCACCGTTGTGAAATGTTCTGCCCTGCTGTAAGACAAAGGTCCAGGTCAGCAGATCGGGCGTGGTCTCCCAGGAACTTGCCAGCAGAGGCTGTGGCAACAGATCTGTGTCGATCCAGATCAGGGCTTCATAGAGGGCGAAAGCCACATGATATTCTTCGAGGAGGGCCATGCGCGCAGGGTCAAACGTTCTGGGCGGGTTGCTGAATGCGACGCGCAGAAGCGACGGTTGTGCGTGGGGGGTGGGCTGGTTTGCAGCCAGGACGGTCGCATCGGGGAGGGGCTCTGGGCTGGGTTCTGCCCCTGTGCATCCGCCGCCTGCCAACAGCAGCCCTGTGCCTCCCAGCCATTTCAGCAAGGAGCGCCGCGAGAGTTGAGGTGGGAGGTGTGGAAATTTTGTCATCAGGGCCTGGGTTCTTCTGTGAAGTGGCGCTTTATGGGTCGATCAAGGTCGCTGTGCTGGGGGGGGCAAACCCCAGTGGCCATTTGGTTTGCCCATCGTAGCGGGCCCCTGCCAGATTGGCGTTCAACTCGGGGCTCCCCTGGGCGGCATGCAGCTGGCTTTGGCGCAGATCGCACTGTTGCAGTTTGGCTCCTTTGAGCGAGGCCCCCAGCAGATTGGCGTTGAAGAGCCTGGCCTGACGCAGGTCAGCGCCATCCAACTGTGCGCCGCTCAGGTCGGTGTTGTTCAGGTTGGCATTGGCAAACTGGCCGCCAATCAAGTTCATGTTGCGCAGGGTCACCCCTTCCAGATTGGCTCGTTCCAAGTTGGCCCCTTGAAGGTTGCTGCCGGTCAGGTTGCTGCCGGTCAGAATGGTTCCAATGAGCAGCGCACCGCGCAGGTCGCTGCCTTTGTCGCGCGCGTTGCTGACAGCGAAGGTGGCGCCTTTCAGATAGGCCCAGCTGAGATCGGCGCCGCGCAAATCTGCTCCCCCCAGGTTGACGCCGCGCAGGTCAGCGCCGCGCAAGTTGCACCCCACCATCTGGGCGTTCACCAGCATGGCAGCACGCAGCTGGACCTGTGTCAGGTCGACCCGGGTCAGCAGGGCTTCCGTGAGATTGGCGCCGCTCAAATTGGCGCCGTCGAGGAGGGCGTCGCTCAGGTCGGCGCCGGTGAGGTTTGCCCCCATCAAATTGGCTCCACGCAGGTCGGCTGTCGCCAACCTCGCGTAAGACAGATCGGCTCCGCTCAGATCGGCGTTGCGCAAATTGGTGCCGGTCAGCTCTGCCTCTGCCAGAAAGGCCTTGCGCAGGTCGGCATTTTCCAGCTCCACCCGGACCAAGGTACGTTTGTAGAGGTTGGCCCCCAGGCAATTGGGCGGGCAGTCGGGGGGGAGCCCCTCCGAACACCCCCCCAACCACAGAAAGAGGCCAAGCAGCACCCCCATGTACCGAAGCCCAGCTGCGGTACGCCTTGTGGTCTGGTTCACGGTGTGTCTCCCAACAGCTCTTGTACGCCAGCTGCCCATGGATAGTGGGTCAAAAAGGGATCCGGCGGCAGCGGCGCCGACGAAGCAGAACTCTGCTGGATCAACCCATCGTCGCGCACAGCCCCTATGCGCATGACCAGTGCAGCTTGTTGGGTGGCTGGGTCGATCTGTTGTTCTCCCCAGGGGGTCGCATACTGGACAGCCTGGCTGGCCGCCACCCGCTGCAACGCCTGTGCCTCTGTCGAGCGGGCTGCCTCGCTCAGGGCCTTCCACAAGTAGAGAGCGCCATAGCCGGCAGCTGTGCTCGCCGACACAGTCCGTTCGTTGCCATAGGCGGTTTTGAAGGCCATGACGAAAGCCAGATTCCCAGCCGCCTCGATGGTCTGAAAATAGGGGCTGACCACCCAGTGCCCGGTGGCAGCCGCTCCGATCTGCCGGATCTCTTCTTCTTCCAGAGTCAGATTCCAGACGGGCAGATCCTGGGGGGTGAAACCGGCTGCGTTGAGTTGTGAAAAGAACACCAGATTGCTTTGGCCCTGGAGCGAACTGAGGATCGCTTCGGGTGCGGAGACCTGCAGCTGCGAGATCAGCTGGCTGAAGTCGGTGGCGGTGGCGGCGAAGTAAAGCTCCCCGGCAATCTCCAGATTGGCAGCCCGCAGCTGTTCTTTCAGGATGGTGTGGATCGCGCGCGAGTAGACACCTTCGGTGCCGACCAGCACAAAGCGTGTTTTGGGTTGCAGCTCTTTGGCTGTCGTGTCGTTGTTGGTGTCCTGCGTCTCGGTTTCGGCCTGTGCAAACGCTCGGTTTTCTTGGCCCAGCAGGTATTGCATGGCGGGGACCACCTGTTGGGCCGGGTCCGGGCCCAGGTAGAAGACATTGGGGGAACGTTCGTAGCCTTCGAAGGGGGCGGTGTAAAAGAGCAGGCTGCCAGCCTCTTCGATGGCTGGGAGAATGGCTTTGCGGATATCGCTGGTGGAGCCGCCAAAGAGGGCGACGACCTGGTCGGTCTCCAGCAGCTTGCGGGTTTTTTCGAGGGCAAGGTCAGTGCTGCCGCTGCTGTCTTCGACGACCGGCTCGACCAGAAACCCCAGAACTCCCCCGGCTGCATTCAGCTCGGCGATCGCCAGAAAGATCGCATCGCGTGTCGACAGGTCGCTCACCGCCCGGGGGCCACTCAAATCCAAAAGCAAACCGATCTTGACTGTCTCGCTGACAGCAGCGGCAGCGGCTGACAGGCTCATCTGCTGTGCTTCCAAGAAGGTGGCCACCAGAGGAGATTCAGGCCAGCGGGTCTGGCGGCTGTAGCTGATGCCATCGAGCTGTGCATCTACCAGGATCTGGGTGCGCTGCAGACTGTTCAGCTCGGCCAGCACCGGGTCGCGAAAATCGGTGTCGGTGATGATGGAAGCCACATCCAACCGGGCCCCATGCAGGTCGGCGTCGTTGAGATTGGCCCCTTTCAGATTGGCGCCGATCAGCGTGCTGCCAGCCAGGCTGCTGTTGGCCAGATCGGCGGAGGACAAATTGGCGGCCAGCAGGCTGCTGCCGGCCAGATCGCTGCCTGTCAAGTTGACCCCCATGAGGGTGGTGAGGTTCATCCACGCTCCGTTGAGTTGGCTGCCCGCCAGCTGAGCGCCGCTCAGGTCGGCGCCGCTCAGCACGGCGCCACTCAGGTCGGCGTTGAACATTTGTACGCCGTTCAACCTGGCGCCGCTGAAATTCACGGCATTCAGCCTGGCACCGGTCAAATTGGCGCCGACCAGATCACTCTGGTTGAGCTGTGCGCTGCGCAGAATCGTCTGAGAGAGGTCGACCCCGGTCAGGCTGGCTCCGGTGAGGA
>CAIOHJ010000341.1 GCA_903858085.1 uncultured Chloroflexota bacterium | reverse complement strand
TGCCGCCCCACAGACTGCCGCCCCACAGACTGCCGCCCCACAGACTGCCGCCCCACAGACACTGGCGACGGGGGATCCGGAGAGCCCTCTGTTGCGCGTCGCCGAAAGTGGCCATGGCGAAGAAAAACGCCCTCTGCTTCCTCGGGAAGGGAACTTGTAACAGGACGCGGGTCAACCCCTTGCACTGCAACGTCCATCTGTCTGGCCTTGTATTCGATCCAGCTTTGGGGTTGGAAGAAAGGGCTGCTCTGCGGTTGTGCTCTCCAGGAGCTGTCGCTCAAGGGTTCGGGAGCAGTTTCTGGCGAACTTTGTGCAGGTAGGCCATTGTGCGCATAAAACGTCCTGAGTGCAATGCGGCCACCTGGCTGGCAAGATGGTCGTTTTGCGCGCGTAGAGCAGCAAGCTCTTTGGTCCGCTCCTGCAAGCTGTGGGCAACCGTCACCGTTTGCCAAAGCTCGATCAGCGGGTCCAGGGGGGGGGTACCATAGAGCTGGCGCGCGGCGGCAAAGAAGGCGGCGGCCCGAGCGCCCGCCCCTGCCTGCAGCGCGGGCTGACGCTCGGCGACCACGATCTGTCGGTAGCTGGGTTCGGTGTGGTCCGCCCAGTAAAACTGGTGGTTGTAGAGCTGTTCGAGCCATTCACTGGCCTCCTGGCCAGCCGGGGTTGCTGCGAGGGCGAAACGCAGCAGCATCATGGTCAGCCAACGCCCTGTGTGGCCGCTGGGAGAGGCGGTGACCGTATACCCTGATTCAGCCAGCTGGCTTGTCAGTTGATGGACATCGGGCAGACCAAAGGTGAGATGTTCCGCCAGATAATAATGGCGAACACCGCTTGTCCGCAAGATATACGTGTCCAGGATCTGCTCGGCTTCGGCGTTGAGCGGGCTGGCGAAGGGGCCTGTGACCAGCACATACTTTGCTGCAACTCGGGTGAGCTCGCGCACAAAGGCAGGGCGCTTCTCCGGCGGGATGTGTTCCAGGGTGTCCACTGCCATGACCACGTCGAAGCTTTGATCTGCGAACGGCAGGGCAGCTCCACTGCTCTGGACCTGAGTTGCTTCGTCCTGCCGAAGATTGGTCACCACGATCGCATGTTCAGGGAGGAAGTGGCGGGTCAGGTGCACGCCGCCCACATCCAAAATTTGTAGCTGCGGTTGCTCTGCAGCCAGCTGTGCTATCACAATCTGGACATCCCGGTGACGTTGATACTGGTCGAAGGGAAAGTGCAGGCCAGGGGCAGGGGGCAGCTGCTGCAGCAGGTCAAGTGTTTCCAAGGTAGGTGGCATGGTAGGTAGGAGGCCTGCCTGGGTGACAGCAGCTGTCGGGGCTGTCACCCAGGTGCTGTTCTTATCGCCGACGATCCCCGCGGCGGTCCCCGCCACGGTCCCCCCCACGGCGATCTCCCCCGCGATCTCCTCCGCGATCTCCTCCGCGATCTCCCCCGCGGTCACTCCCGCGATCCCCGCCACGTGCGGGCCGCGCCCCGCGGTCGCGGCTGCGGGCTTCTTCGACACTCCAGCCTTCCAACACTGCCTGTCGGCTCATCCGTACCTTGCCGCCCGGGTCCACGTCGATTACCATCGCCGTCAATTCATCGCCCAGGTTGGCAATGTCCTCGACCTTGTCGACGCGGTAGTCGGCCAGCTGGCTGATGTGCACCATGCCGTCGATGCCGGGCATGATGTTCACAAAAGCCCCGTAGGGCTCCACGCGTACAACGGTTCCCGTGTAGATTTTTCCGACCTCGATATCTTCGGTCATCCGCTGCACTTCGGCGAGTGCACGTTCTGCGTTCAGCCCTTCGCCGGAGATATAGACGGTCCCATCTTCTTCGATATCGATTTTGACACCATAATTTTCCTGCAAACCGCGCACGGTTTTGCCGCCGGGTCCAATCAATTTTCCGATTTTTTCTGGGTCGATCCGGTGGGTCAAGATGCGTGGGGCATATTCGCTCAGACTTTTGCGGGCCTCTGGCAGCACCGCGAGCATCTTCTCCATGATATACAGGCGCCCTGCGCGTGCCTGGTCGAGCGCCCGGTGCAGGATCTCAAAGTCCAGCCCTTTGATCTTGAGATCCATCTGCAGCGCTGTGATGCCGTGCGCTGTGCCTGCAACCTTGAAGTCCATATCGCCCAGCGCATCTTCCATGCCCTGGATGTCGCTGAGCACCTGGTATTCTCCGCTCTCCATGTCCTGGATCAACCCCATGGCAATTCCGGCCACCGGTGCTGTAATCGGAACGCCGGCGTCCATCAACGCCAGGGTGCTGCCGCAGACGGACCCCATGCTGGTGGAGCCGTTGGAGCTGAGCACTTCGCTAACCAGACGGAGCGTGTAGGGGAAGTCTTCTGGGATCACCGGAACCAATGCCCGTTCGGCCAGTGCGCCATGGCCGATCTCGCGGCGTTTGGGGCCGCGCATCGGTGTTGCTTCGCCTGTGCTGAAGGGGGGGAAGTTGTAGTGATGCATGTACCGTTTTTCTTCGCCGGGCAGCAACGAGTCCAGCCGCTGGGCGTCGCCCGGTGTGCCCAGCGTTGCAATCGTCAGCACATGGGTTTCTCCGCGCATGAAGAGGCCGGAGCCATGGACGCGCGGCAGATTGCCAACTTGCACGCTGATGGGGCGGATCTGGGTCGTGGTACGCCCGTCGGGGCGGATGCCGTTCTCCAGGATGCGTCGTCGCGTGATTTTTTTGAGGGTGGCCTCATAGGAATCCTCGACATCCAGCACTGCGACGGTGCCGTCGGTGATTCGCTGGGCAAACGCAGCCCGGAGGTCGGCCTGGATCGCATCGAGCCCGCTGTTGAGTTCTGCCTTGCCCAGCCCCTGCGCCAGCAGTGCTGCGATTCGGGGGGCGGCCAAGGTGTCGACTTCTGTCTTCACCTCGGCTGCAGGCAGGAAAATAGAGGGAGATGACTTGGCCTTGCCCAGTGCAGCGCGCAGCTCCTGGATCTTCGCGATGACCTTGCGGTTGGTTTCGTGGGCCAGGTGGAGGGCGTCCAGCACCAGGTCTTCGGGCAGTTCATTGGCACCCGCCTCGACCATGAGAATGTTGTCCTCGGTGCCGGCGGCCACCAGGCTCAGCCCGCTGGCTTCCATCTGTGCGGCGGTTGGGTTGACCACAAATTCGCCGTCGACAAACCCGATCGTCGTGCCGGCAATCGGACCATTCCACGGAATGTCGCTGATCGCCAATGCCGCTGACCCTGCGATAATCGCCAGCGGATCCATCAGGTTCTGCCCGTCGGTTGCGATGGCCGTCACGATCACCTGCACTTCGTTGCGCATGCCCTTGGGAAAGAGCGGGCGCAGTGGGCGGTCGACCAGACGGGACATCAGAATGGCTTGCTCGCTGGGTTTGCCTTCTCGCCGGAAAAAACTGCCCGGAATCCGACCGGCAGCATACAGCCGTTCTTCGAACTCCACGGTCAGCGGGAAGAAATTCAGGCCAGGACGCACGTCTTTGCTCATCACAGCGGTGGCCAGCAACACCGTGTCGCCGTAACGAACGGTCACCGCACCGCCAGCCTGCGGAGCGAGCAGCCCTGACTCGATCGCCAGGGTTCTGCCCCCAACTTCTACGCTGAAAAGCTGAGTGCCTTGAAACATTTGCATAGTCAATTTCCTCTTGGAACAAACTTGAAAAAGCCGGGCAACCCCCGTGTTGGGGACGGTACGCCGGCTGCATCCCACGACGACCGAACAAGTTGTCAGACGCAGGTTTCCAGAAAATTACAGAGGCGAGGTGCGGAACTGGAGAGTACATCCAAAAGGACGCTGCTTTGGGTGCACTCTCCAATGCCGAACCTCGCAGTCAACCCAGCCCGGCCGCTACTTTTTTTGTACAACCTGCGTTGCTACAGACTCTGGCAGCCCTTTGGACAACTTCTGTTGTCTTTGTTCTGTTCTCTTTGTGCTGGACAGCCCAGCACAAAGAGAAATTTTTTCTGCAGAGCTTCCTAAAAATGGCCACAAAAAAGGGCGAGTGGCCCTTTGGCTCGCCCCTTGCTGTCTACTTACGCAATCCCAAACGCTGGATCAGCTGCTGGTAGCGTTGGGCATCTTTGCGTTTCAGGTACGCCAGATGTCGTCTGCGCTGGCCAACCAGCTTGAGCAATCCCCGGCGCGAACCTTCGTCGTGTTTGTGTTTGTTGAGATGTTCGATCAACGAATTGATGCGGGTCGTCAACAACGCAACCTGAACCTCGGGTGAGCCGGTGTCGTGTTCGCTCAACCGATATTCTTCGATCAGTTGAGCTTTTTGTGGCTTGGCAATACTCATCGGTACTCCTTCGTGAACGTATAAGACCAACTCTTTCGAACGTCTGGCAACTTTGTGTCTGGCTGCCCTGCATCCACAGTTTCTGGGCCTTCAAACTGGCCGTGCAAGCAGAGCTGACGAGCCGAACCACCGCTGTACCGGGCGCATGATTCAGCGCGTCTTATGAAAACAGTATACAACACCTGCCTGTTGTATGCCAAATTTCTCTTTACCGTTTAGAAGCATGGGAAGGGGACCTGGACAAAGGCTACTGAATTGACAGCAACTGGTCCTGCGGCTATACTGGAAACAGGGTTTACCAGATGTAAAGGATGAAACAGCCATGAGCACGACCTCACCCGCCCCTTCACCCTATCGTGCCGTCCCCCGTCCCTTTCAACCCGAATGGCGTACCCTCTCTTTTTGGCGGGAAAACTATGAATTTGTTCTGGCTGCCGTGACGCTGGCCGCTCTCTTGGCGGGGTGGCTCGGTGGAGAGGTGAGCGAACAACTGCCGGGGTGGTCCGTCGCCTTGCTGGCACTGGTCGCTTTTGTCGCTGGCGGCTATACCGGGCTGATCGGGGCCTGGGAACAGGCGCGCCGGGGCAAATTTGACGTGGATTTTTTGATGCTGGCCGCAGCGTTGGGGGCGGCGCTGATCGGCGAGTGGACAGAAGGGGCGCTGCTGCTTTTTTTGTTTACGTTGAGCGGGGCGTTGGAAACCTTTGCGATGGGGCGCACGCGCAAGGCAATCGAGGCGTTGGGCAAGCTGCGCCCGGAGACCGCTTTGGTGCGGCGCAGCGATGGGGTCGAGGAAGAAGTGCCGGTCGAACAGCTGCTTCTGGGCGACATCGTGCTGGTCAAGCCCGGCGATCGCCTGCCGGTGGATGGGTTGGTGATTGGTGGAAGCAGCAGCGTAGACCAAAGCACGATCACAGGCGAAAGTGTGCCGGTGAGCAAATTCCCTGGCGAACAGGTCTTTGCTGGCACCATCAACGGCAGTGGCGCGCTGGCTGTCAAGATGACCCGGCCAGCCTCAGAGAGCACGCTCAGCCGGGTCATTGCCCTGGTCGAGGACGCGCGCGAGGATGCTACCCCGACCCAGCAATTTATCGATCGCTTCAGCCAGCCCTACACCTATGCGGTGATCGGCGCGACTCTGCTGGCGATTGTCGCCCCGCTGCTCTGGATGGACGAACCCTTTGGGGTCACCCTCTATCGGGCCATGACCCTGCTCGTCGTTGCCAGCCCATGTGCCTTGATTATCAGCACACCCGCCAGCGCCTTGAGCGCTATTGCAGCGGCGGCCCGCTACGGTGTCCTCTTCAAAGGCGGCGCCTATCTGGAGTTGCTTGGCAAGACAGATGCTCTGGTCTTCGACAAGACCGGCACACTGACGATGGGCCGGACAGTGGTGACCAATCTGCACCCTCTGACCAGCCACACCGCTGAAAATCTGTTGCGGATGGCTGCCAGCGCTGAGACATTGAGCGAGCACCACATTGCCAAGGCGGTGATCGAGAAAGCGCGCATGTTGGGCCTGCAGTTGGAAAAGCCGATCGGCTTTACTGCCATTCCAGGAGAGGGGATCACAGCCCAGTTTGCCCGCCCTACCCACACCGAGACGATCTACATCGGCAACGACCGCCTCTTTCTGAACCAGGCGATGGAGCTCTCCCCGGCGATCCGGATGATCGGGGCCGCCCTGCAACGGCAGGGCAAAACCGTGATGTTGGTGGTGCGGCGCAGCAGGGTGGAAGACACGTTGGGGGTCGATCGAGACTGGGAGGTGATGGGCTATATCGCGGTCGCCGATGTGCTGCGCCCCGAAGCCGCTGAGTCGGTCCGTCGGCTGCGCGCCAGCGGGATCCAGCGGGTGGCCATGATGACTGGGGACAACCAGGCCGCAGCGGCCTACATTGCCAGACAAGCCGGGATCGACGAGGTGTATGCCAACTTGCTGCCCGAACAAAAACTGGAGCTGGTGAAACAACTGCGCCAGCAACACACAGTCGCCATGATCGGCGACGGCGTCAACGATGCGCCGGCGCTGGCAACGGCGCAGGTTGGGATCGCCATGGGTGCAGGGGGCACCGATGTGGCCCTGGAGACAGCCGATGTGGTGCTGATGTCCAGTGATCTGGGACGGCTCCCTTTCACACTGCAGCTGAGCCGGAAAGCCAACCAAATCATCCGCCAAAATGTCATTTTTTCGATAGGGGTGATTGGGTTGTTGGTGCTCTCGACCATTTTGGCGCCGATTGTCTGGCCTGGCTTTCTGCTGCCACTGCCTCTGGGGGTTATCGGCCACGAAGGCAGCACCCTGATCGTGGTTCTCAACGGTCTGCGGATGCTCCGTCTGCGCCCACACTGAGGGCCGGCAGGGGCGATCTCCCCTGCCGGCGCCGAGCAGACCTCCCTTACTCTGCCCGATGGACAAAGGTGCCAGCCTGGGCTGTGTTGACCCAGAGCATGGTTGGGTTGGAATCGGTCAACAACAGCCCCACCACCTCTCGGCTGCTGAAGGAGGGCAGGCCTGTTTTGCTCCAAAGTGGGTTGGCGGCTGACTGGGTATAGAGGCCACGGCTGGTCGCCAGGTACAGCTGGCCGGAAGGGGATTGGGTGACAGCATGTACTGCCCCGCTTGCATAGTCTGTGAAGTCGATCAGTCCTTGGTTGAGGGGCTGCCAGCGGACGCCGAAATCGGTGGTCGTCCAGATACCCTGCGCAGAAACAACCCAGACCTGGCCCGCCTGGCTGGGATGGGCAACGATCTGCCTGGGATCGATCAGCGGTGCACAGATCCCTTCAGCCGGGCATGCGCTGGGGTCCGCTGACGGTGTGAGATTGGCCCAGGTCATCCCCTGGTCACCGGAAAAGGCGACGACGCCTGTGCCCTGCGCGTCCACCCCGATCGCATAGATCTGGTCCCAGTGCGGACTTGCTGGGGAAGGGGCACCGACCTGAGATGCGGCAGACATCGCCACCACCCGATAGCTGCCCCAGAGCTGGGCAGGTGAATTGTCACGCTGTTCCTGCCAGGTGACACCACCGTCGCTGCTCAGGTACAACATCGTGCAGTCTGCGGCAAAAAGTCGATTCGGGTTCGTCGGGTCGATCAGCAGCGGGCGCAGATTGATGGCTGTCAACAGCTCTGACCAGGTCAAGCCGCCGTTCTGTGAGCGATAAAAGGGCTGGTTGGCGGCCAACGGGTCGGCACAGTCGGCCCCTTGCCCGCTGTACAGTACATTCGGGTCGGCGCTGCTCATCAAAAAATTGTCGATCGGGGTCACCGAACGCACCTGCTGCCAGACCCGCCCATTGTCGTCGGTGCGAAAGAGCGCGTCGTTGGCGGTGATCGCGTAGATCGTCGGGCTGGAACGTTCCCCGATTACCTTGTCGATGCGATGTCGGTAGATGGTGGCCTGCCCTTCGGCCAGGCTCTCTGCTGGCGGCAGCGCCGTCGGCGCTGCCGGCGGTGCTGGTGGCTGCGGGGGACGAGGGGTGGGAATTGTCCCAGGAAGTGGGCTGTTGAACGCACCGACCGCTGCCGCGCTCGGTGCAGACCACAGATCGCCGATTCGGCTGTTGGCTGCTGCTGGCAGCGCCGGCAGCAGCAACAGCAGCGTCGGCAACAGAATACGTAAAGAGAAGCGCATGGGAATCCTCCTGTGAGAGCGGGTATATAAAATTTTCAGGACACTCTGCACACCCCACGGCATCGGCGCCAACCCGTGAACCCCGTACAGAACCTTCATACTCAAAAAGACGCCGAAAACAACCGAAAAGTGACGGCTGGTTTGGGATTCCCCCAGGCCGGTGGTGGCTGCGTGCGCAGGAACCCGGAGCGTTTGACAAAGAAGGGCGATACTTCTACTATGCACGACGACGATGCACGACAGCCTGGCTGAAAAGGGCCCGGTGTTCAACGACCAGGAAATTAGAAGCGATGACCTTACGCAAAATTGTTACAGTCAACGACCCCGACCATGAGGTGCTGCTGCAGCGTGCCCAGCGAGTCCAGAATTTTGGCCCTGCACTCCACGCCCTGCTCGACGATATGGTTGAGACCATGCGGGCTGCACCGGGAGTCGGCCTGGCCGCCCCGCAGATAGGCGTTTCCCAACGCATCGTCGTGATCGAATATCCAGAAGACGAAGATGACCCGGAACAGACGCTGCGTTTGTACGAAATCGTCAACCCGGAGATTCTCAAAAAACGGGGAGCCGAGGTGGGGCAGGAGGGCTGTCTGAGCATGCCAGGGCTGCTTGCCGACGTCGCGCGCGCAACTCAGATTGTGGTTCGGGCGCAGGACCGAGATGGCCACGAAATTCGGATCAAGGCGTATGACTGGCTGGCCCGCATCTTCCAACACGAGATCGACCATCTGCAAGGCGTTCTGATGACAGACCGGGCAGAAGCCGTCTTTGTGATGAAGGCGGGCCCCGACGGCGAACTCATGGCCGTGCCGCTAGACGAGTCAGCAGCTGTTGGCTGAACAGCAACGAGCTCGTTGAACGGGCAGCTCTTCGCCGTGCAGACACAAAGAGCTCCCGACAGGGGCAGCTACAAGCTGATCTTCTGTCGCAGCAGGTCGCTCAGGGGGCTGCCGGTGCCGCCACGACCGGCACATCGGCCGGCACATTTTCGACCAGCTGCCCAAAAATCCAGGCGCCATTGTCCAGCACATACCAGCTCCCATCGGCAAGCTGCCCGACAATCGTCAGCTCCTGGCCCTCGACCGCTGCGCCGACGACCGGAAAATCCGTGGTCGGGCCCTGGCGCAGGTTGGCCGCTGCCAGCGCGCGCGCGACCGGGGCTGGCGCTGCCGGCAGCGGGGTCGGTGTCGGCAGCAGGGCCGTCAGGCTGACTGGGCTGACTTCTGGCGTCTCAGCGGGCTCTGCCGCGCTGACAGGGCTGTTGTTGGGTGTACCCGGCGCGGATGGGAGAGCCTCAGCAGGGAGAGCCTCAGCAGGGAG
>CAIOHJ010000340.1 GCA_903858085.1 uncultured Chloroflexota bacterium | reverse complement strand
TTTTGGCTCCCAGCGCTTCATCGAGACCATGACCTCCAAAATTCGGCGAATGGGGCGGTGGATGGACGAACTCTGCCCGCTGGCCGATCTCGAGGTAGATGGTGGAATTCATCTTCACAACATCGCCGATGTGGTTGCGGCAGGGGCAAATGTGGTGGTGGTCGGCAGCGCAGTCTACAACCCGCAGGCGGCTCCGGCTGCCAACCTGGATGCCCTGCGCAGCCAGCTGAAGGAGGGAGACGGTCAGCTGAAAAAGCGTTCGTAAAAGAGAATGGACTGGTGGATAAAGGGCAGCGTAAAGAGCAGACTGTCCAGACGGTCCAGCATACCTCCATGTCCACGGAAAAATGTGCCGCTGTCTTTGACCCCGAATTGGCGTTTGAACATGCTGATCGACAGGTCGCCGAACAAAGCGAGGATGCCAGAGACCAGGCCGATCAGCGCGCCGAACAGCGGGCCGTTGCGCACGGGCAGGACGGTAGCCAGGAAAGCACCGGCCAGCGCTGCAAAGACCCACCCTCCGATCGTCCCTTCCCAACTTTTTTTGGGGCTGAGCCGGGGAAAGATTTTGTGTTTTCCAGCCTTGACCCCGACAAAGAAGGCTGCCGAGTCGTTGGCCCAGGTCACGAGGAAGCCGAAGAGCACGTAGGCATAGCCGTTGTCGAGAAAACGGAGCGAGACGATCTGGCCGAGCATCACCCCGATGTAGATGGGGACCAGGCTGGTGACGAGCCAGGTTTCGACCGGCCGTTCGTGGACAAACAGGCAGTAGGTCAACGTCACCAGAAAGCCGACGACCAAAATTGTGTCGGTCGGGAAGGAGATCCAGCGCAGAAGCAGGGTCGTCGGTTCGGTCAGCCAGCCGGTGATCGGGATCGAAGAGCGTTGGACCTGTTCGGGATCCCAGCCCGAAAGAAAGAGCAGCACCGCCCAGGGGATGCCGATGGCACGGGCCGGGTGGTAGCTGTTGACCAAAAACATGTTGTACAGCTCCTGGGTGCCCAGGATGGTCACACCGACGCCGAGCAGGAGCCCCCAGATGCCGCCCAGGTAAATGGGGATGACGACGATCGGAATGGCGATCAGGGCGGCGATAATGCGTGTCTGCACGAAAGGGCTCGCTTGGCGTAGAAGCTGTTCTCGGGCCAGCTGGGGTTTTATGGTTTGGGTACGCGACCGAAACGCCGTTCGCGCTGGCTGTACTCGTCGAGCGCTCGATCCAGCTCGCTCTCGTCGAAATCGGGCCAGTAGGTCGGTGTCGTGTAATACTCGGCGTAGGCAGCCTGCCAGATCAGAAAATTGCTCAGGCGCCATTCTCCACCTGTGCGGATGATCAGATCCGGGTCGGGCAGGCCGCCGACGTACATATAGCTGCTGAGCAGCTCTTCGCTCAGCGCTTCGGGGGCAATGCCGTCTTGGATAATCCGGCGTACTGCATCGACCAGTTCAGCTCGGCCGCCGTAGTTGAAGGCGACGTTGAGGATGATGCGGTCGTTGTGCTGGGTGACCTGCAATGCCCGGACGATCTGTTTTTGCAGCTCTTTGTGGATGCCTTCCATGCGGCCGCTGTGCAAAATCCGGACGCCGTTGCGGTGGAGGTCGTCAAGCTGGCGTTGGATGGTCAGGCCG
>CAIOHJ010000339.1 GCA_903858085.1 uncultured Chloroflexota bacterium | reverse complement strand
GTACGGCCTGCTTTTGGGCCAGGTCCTCTTGTCCGACACCGGATGGGGCCTGCGTCCGACAGCCACGTTGCCGGCGCCGAACGCTGTCGACGCCCCCCAACAATCCGCCAGTCAGCCACTGCTCTTTCCCGAGGACTGTACGGTCGTGCGGTTGGACAGGGCCCCCCTCTATTTTCAGGAGGCCTGCAAGACGCTGGCGGCAGAAGCCCGGCCGACAGCCACCCAGCGGGTACGGGTCTCGGCGACGACGCGGGTCTCCTCCAACATCCGCAGCGGCCCCGACACCCGATTCCCAGTGCTGGCGACCACAGCACCGGGTGCCCAGCTTCAGCTGGTCGGCTACACAGTCAACCAAGGGTACGTCTGGTTCCTCACCAGCTACGGCGGGTGGATCCGCAGCGACCTCCTCACGGAGCCACCTGGGCAGCTGCCTGAAATCGGTTCGTAAGACGATCTTCAGAGCTTTTTCAAACTGGCCAGCGAGAGGAGCAACTTTTTGATGCCAACCCCTGGAAACGCGACCGTCACCTGTTCGTCGCCATCGCGTGTCCGTTCGCTTTCGATCACGGTGCCGACCCCATATTGAGGGTGCTGGACGCTGTCGCGGCGTTGAAATTGTGTCGGAGGCGTGTTGGGGGCAGCTTTGAGGTGGCTGGGGCGGGGCGTCGTTCCTGGCGACCAATAGGTTGCCTTGTCGTCGTTGGGGCGGGAGGGGGAAGTGGGCTGGGCTGCAGCCTTGGAGCGCCCGCTCCAGTACCCGCCGGTCTGGCTCCGTCCAGAAGGAGCGTTCGACGGCTGGCGGTTCTCTTCCCAGCGGGTGGCTTTTTGGTAGCTGGCTTCGCTGCGTTGATGGCGGTTCACCATGCCAGCCAGCAATTCGGCCGGGATGTCGTTGAAAAAGCGGCTGGGCACCTGCACCGAATGGCTGCCCCAGAGGGTGCGCGAAAAGCAGTGCAGCAGATAGAGCCGTTTCTTGGCGCGGGTGATGCCGACATAGGTCAGACGGCGCTCCTCATCCATGTCTTCGGGGTCGTTGCTTTCCAGGCTACGGCTGTGGGGCAGGAGCCCTTCCTCCATGCCCACGATGAAGACCACCGGGTATTCGAGCCCTTTGGCCGTATGAAGGGTGAGCAGGGTGACGGCGCCAGCCTGTTCGTCGAGCTGGTCGCTGTCGCTGACCAGGCTGATCTCCTCCAAAAACAGGCCAAGCGGGCGTTGGTCGGGGGCCAGCGCTGGCATGCCCTGCGAGTACTGGGCGGCCACGCTGCGCAGCTCCTGCAGGTTGGCAAAGCGATCCTCCCCCTCTTCGCTGCCATCACGCAAGGCAGCACTGTAGCCGGAGGTGGCCAGCACGATGTCCAGCAGATCGGCGACACTGGCGTACTGGCCGCTGCGTTCGATCGCAATCCATCCGGCAAGCAGTTCGGCGAAGGTGCCGAGCGCCCTTTGGGTGCGAGCCCCAAGCGACGGGGGCTCAGCGGCGCTGGCCGGCACGTCTCGGGGCGGCGCTGTCGAGCCCCGCCGCAGAAGCTGCAAGACCTCGTAGAGCCCGACAGAGAGCTCACCCGCCCAACTGCGCAGCGCTTCAACTGTTTTGGCGCCGATCCCGCGCGGGGGCTCGTTGATGATGCGTTCGCAGGCGATGTTGTCGGCAGGGTTGTAGAGCAGACGCAGATAGGCCAGAGCATCCTTGACCTCCTTGCGTTCGTAAAAGCGGGTGGCCCCGATCAACTTGTATTTGATCTGGCGCCTGACGAACGCCTCTTCGATCGCGCGGCTCTGGGCATTGGTGCGGTAGGTGACAGCAAAATCGCCGGAATGAAAAGCTCGATTTGCCAACAGTTTTTCAATTTCGTCGGCGACAAAGGCCGCCTCCTCGACTTCGTTGTACGCTTCGTAGACCATGACCGGGATGCCAGCCCCGTTGTCCGTATGCAGCCGTTTGAAGGTACGGTTGCGGTTCTGGCGAATCAAGGCGTTGGCCACATCCAGGATTGCCTGGGTACTTCGGTAGTTCTGTTCGAGCAGAATCTCACGGTGGTTGGGGAAGTCGGTGCGAAAATTTTGCACGTTGCGGGAATCGGCCCCACGGAAGCGATAGACCGACTGATCTTCGTCGCCGACGACAAAAAGATTGCCGTTGTGGGTGGGTTCGCCGGCCAGCAGACGCAGCATCGTGTACTGGGCCAGGTTGGTGTCCTGAAATTCGTCGACCAGGAGATAGGGCCATTTCTCCTGGTATTTCACCCGGATGGCCCGGTTGTCGCGCAGCAGCAGCACCGTACGCAGCAGCAGATCGTCGAAGTCCATGGCGTTGTTGGCCAGGAGGCCCGCCTGGTAGCTTTGGTAGACGCGGCCGGCGATCATTTCAAAGTAGGAATTGCTGCGATATTCCTCGGGCGTGACCAGCTCATTTTTGCGGTTGCTGATGTGGGCGTGGATCGCCTTGGGGGGATAGCGTTTTTCATCCAGATTGAGATCGTCCATTGCGGAACGCACCAGGGCCAGCTGGTCTGCGCTGTCGTAGATCACCCAGTTGGGCTGAAAACCAGCACTTTCGGTTTCCACACGCAGGATACGGGCGCAGAGGCTATGAAAGGTACCGATCGTGAGGCCGCTCAGCCGAGGGGGCTGACCCGGAGGGGGGGGGCCATAGATCTCCTGCAAAATTCGCTCGATCCGCTCGCGCATCTCGCCGGCAGCCTTGTTGGTAAAGGTCACGGCCGCAATTTTCCAAGGGGCAATCCCACATTCTTCGATCATGTAGGCAATGCGCCGGGTCAGCACACGTGTCTTGCCGGAGCCAGGGCCGGCCAGCACCAGCACCGGGCCCTGGACG
>CAIOHJ010000338.1 GCA_903858085.1 uncultured Chloroflexota bacterium | reverse complement strand
CTGTCAAGTCGAACACTCCCTATCACGAAAGATGGCAGAACTTTATGCGGATTTTGCTTTACACAGGCAAGGGCGGAGTTGGCAAGACCAGCCTCAGCGCTGCGACAGCAGTACGTTGTGCCGAGCTCGGCTATCGCACGGCTGTGCTCTCCACCGACCCGGCCCACAGCCTGGGCGACAGCTTTGACCGGCGCATTGGCAGCCACCTGGTCGAACTGGCCCCCAACCTGTGGGGGCAGGAGATCGACCTGCTCAGCCAGATGGACCAGTACTGGGGCACGGTGCAGGGCTATCTGAACGCCCTGTTGATGTGGCGTGGGATGGACAGCCTGGTGGCTGAGGAGACTGCGGTGTTGCCGGGGATGGAAGAGCTTTCCAGCCTGATGCAGATCACGGCGCTGGCCGAGAGCGGCCAATACGATGTGATCATCATCGATGCGGCCCCTACCGGTTCGACGCTGCAGCTGCTGGGATTTCCGGACATTGCCCGCTGGTATATCGAAAAAATCTTTCCGTTTCAGCGCAAGACCCTCCAGCTGGCCAGGCCGATGGTCAAGCGCATGACCGACATGCCCCTTCCCGACGACAAAATTTTTGACAGCATCGAGGAACTGGTCGGCTATCTGGAGCGGATGAGTCGCCTTCTGGGCGATGCAACCCAGAGCAGCATGCGTGTGGTGCTCAACCCCGAGAAGATGGTGGTCAAGGAGGCACAACGTGCCTACACCTATCTGAATTTGTACGGGTACAGCGTCGACGCGGTGATCTGCAACCGAGTCTTTCCACGTTCGTTGGCCGACCGCTACTTTGACAGCTGGAAGAGCGCCCAGTCGCAGAATCTGGAGCTGGTCCACCAGGCGTTTCACCCGCTGCCTGTCTTTGAGGTGCCCCTGTTTACCCAGGAGGTGATGGGCATCCAGATGTTGCAGCAGATGGCGGAGGTCGTTTTTGGGCCGGCCACGACCCGGGGCGGCCAAGGAGATCCGACGCAGCACTATTACATTGGCAAGCCCCAGGAGATCTACCGTGTGGGCTCCCAGTATGTGCTCAGCCTCTCTTTGCCCCTGGTCGAACGCAGCGATATCCAGATGCACCGCAGTGTCTTTGACGAACTGATCATACGGATCGGCAACTGGAAGCGCAATGTGGCGTTGCCGACCGGGCTGGCCAAGCTGGAGGTGGCAGGGGCCAAATATGCCGAAGACCGCCTCAATATTCTTTTTGACATCCCGGAAAGCACGCCAGAAATTCCGGAAGAGGAGCTCAAGCCCAGGCGCTGGGAGGCGCTGACGGCGCGGTTCCGGCGCAACGGTTGAGAAGAGCTGTGTGTATGTTGGCTGTGTGAAGGACTGGCTCGGTGGGCGTCTCGTGTGGTACAGTAGTGCCATTCGAGCAGACCGTTCAGGAAGGACAGAGACAAAAGATGAGTGGCGATCCGCCTGTGGCGCTGGAAAGAATGGGAGAGGCAGCTCGTGCCGCCAGCCGCCGTCTGGCCACGGTGCGCAGTGCAGCGAAAAACGGTGCTTTGTCGAACATTGCCGACAAGCTGGAGGCGCGCATGGAGGCGATCCTGGCGGCCAATGAGCAGGACAGGGTCGCTGCCCAGGCCAAGGGGCTGAGCCCTGCGTTGCTGGACCGGCTGTTGCTCAACGAGGTGCGGGTGCGTGCGCTGGCGGCCGACGCCCGCAAGGTCGCCGCACTGCCAGACCCGGTGGGGGCAGAGCTGGAAAACCGGCTGCTGCCCAACGGCATGCGGCTGAGCAGAAGGCGCATTCCGATCGGGGTGATTGGGGTTATCTATGAAGCGCGCCCGAATGTGACGATCGATGTGGCGACGCTTTCGCTCAAAACCGGCAACGCCGTGATTTTGCGGGGTGGCAGCGAAACGCTGCAGAGCAACCGGGTGCTGGTCGAGACCATCCAGCAGGCGCTGGTCGAGAGCGAACTGCCTGTGGAAGCGGTGCAGGCGGTCGACAGCCCAGAGCGCGCGCTGGTCACCCAACTGCTGCGTCTGGACCGCTATGTGGACATGATCATCCCGCGCGGCGGGGCTGCGCTGCACGCTCTCTGCCGAGAACAGGCCACGATCCCGGTGATCACGGGGGGCATTGGCGTCTGTCATCTCTTTGTAGATGCCAGCGCCGATCTGGCCCGTGCGCTGGATATCATCGAAAATGCGCGGGTTCAACGCCCCAGCGTCTGCAACTCCTGTGACACAGTGCTGGTACACCGTGCGGTAGCTGCCGAGTTTTTGCCCCTGCTCGCCCGCCGCATGGGGGCCTGCAAGGTCGAGCTGCGCGCCGCCGAAGAGGCCTACACCCTTCTCGCCGCAGACCCACAGGGTGCCGTCGTGTTGGCCGCCGGTCCAGACGATTTTGACCAGGAATGGATGGCCCTGATCCTGGGTGTCAAGCTGGTCGACGACGTTGAAGAGGCGATCGCGCACATCTACCGCCACGGCTCCGAACATTCGGATGGGATTTTGACCCACAACCTGACCAATGCCCATCGGTTTGTGGATGCGCTCAACTCGTCGGCGGTCTTTGTCAACGCCAGCACCCGTTTCAACGACGGTGGGCAGTTTGGTTTGGGGGCGGAAGTGGCAGTGAGCACCCAAAAACTGCATGCTCGCGGGCCGATGGGGCTGGAAGAGTTGACGACCTACAAGTGGGTCTGCTTTGGGAACTGGGATATCCGGCCATGAACGAGCGCGAGCCACGTACTTCCATTTATTATGTGAATGGCCGTTTTTTACCGGCAGCGCAGGCAGCGCTGGGGGTCGACGACCTGGGGCTGGTGCGTGGGTATGGGGTTTTTGAGGTCTTGCGTACCTACGGCGTGCGCCCCTTTGGGCTGCGCGCCCATCTTGAACGGCTGCAGCGTTCTGCAGCCCAGATCGAGCTGGCACTGCCTGGGTCGTTGGAGGAGATCGGCCAGATCGTGGAAGCGACGCTGGCACAAAATGATGGCTGCGATGTAACTGCCCGGGTGATTGTCACCGGCGGTTCTTCAGGTACTTTTTTGATGCCAGAAGACCGCCCTTCGCTGCTGGTGATGGTCGAGCCGGTCAGGCCCTTTCCAGAGTCCCTCTACCAGACCGGGGCCAGCCTGATCACCGTGGATCTGCCCCGTTTTATGCCGACTGTCAAAAGCTTGAACTATGTCACAGCCATTCGCGGGCAGCGGCGGGCGAAGCAGGCAGGGGCGGTCGAGGCGCTGTACTGCGACCCCCAGGGTTGGTTGTCCGAATGTACGACCAGCAACCTGTTTTTGGTGCGCGGGGATCAGCTGATCACGCCGACCGGGGAGGTGCTGCCCGGCATCACACGAGCGGCTGTGCTGGAGCTGGCTGCTGACCTGTTGGAGGTGGTGGAACGCCCGGTGCATTGCAGCGAGCTGGCGCAGGCCGACGAACTCTTCATCACCAGCACAACCAAAGAGATCTTGCCGATCGTGCGGGTCGACGACCAGACGATCGCCGCTGGCCGGGTTGGGGGCCGTACCCAGCAGTTGTCGGAATTGTTCTGTCAGGCTGTGCGTCAAGAGCCGATTGTATTGTTGTCTCGTTGAGTTTCTGCAAATTTTTCAGGGTGCGACCTATGTTGACCGACTCTGGCCGTCTGTTTGTTCCGTGGGTATTTGCGATTCTGTTGTTGGCCGGCTGTGGGGCAGGGGAGCCGGCTCCGACGGCAACGCCGACCAAGACGCCGCCGCCTGCCGAGTCGGCTCCTGCTGAGTCGGCCCCTGCTGAGCCAGTCTCTGCGCCGACTGCGACCCTGGTGCCGCTGGTCATTCCGACGCCGACCCCCGAGCCCCTGCCGACTGCTGGCAATCTCGCCCCATTCACCGGGCTGCCGGCGGCGGACCCGGCGCTCCTGCGGCAGCTGCCGATCTTTGTCTGTGTCAACAACGATGCTGCGGGCCGCGAAGCCCATTGGGGGTTGAGCCGCGCCGACTTGATCTTCGAGTACATTGTCGACGGCTATTCGCTGACCCGCCTGACCGCTCTCTATCAGAGCCAGAGTGCTGACCGGATCGGCCCCGTCCGCTCGGCCCGCTATCCGAACATCTGGATGGTGCAGATGTATGGCGGGGTGCTGGCCTGTTCGGGAGGCAGCGACGCGATCCGGTATCTGCTCAAAAATGAGGTCGGTTTTCCCTATCTCGACGCCGATCTGGACGACCCATCCAACAACCGCTATTTCACCAATTTGGGCACAGACTACCGTACCCGGCTGCAAGCCCGCACCGACGGGGTGCGCCAGTGGCTGGCGGATCAGGGGATTGCCACCGAGTGGAGCAAGCCTGGTTTTGTCTTTGATACCAACCCGCCTCCCAACGAGGCAGGGGGAGCCACGCTGATCGACATCTCCTACCCGGGGGGCAACAGCGTCCAGTGGCGCTACGACGCTGCGCTGGACGGCTATGTGCGTTTCCAGGGGGGGGTCCAGCAGTTTGACCCGGCGAGCAACGGCCCAATCGTCGCTGCGAATGTTGTCGTCGTCGCCGCAGCGCACGAGTTGACCGACATCATCGAAGATACGCTGGGGACCAAGGGGATCAACATCAAGTTGCATGAATTTGGCGATCTGCGTGTCTTCCGAAACGGCAACGTCTACGAGGGAACCTGGCGGGGCAGCCAAGAGGCACCGCCGCGCTGGCTGGGCCCGGGAGAGCTCCCCATTCCGCTCAAACCGGGCCAGAGCTGGATCCAGGTTGTCCAACAGATCCCAGACATTGCATATCAGTGAGCGTGGCCGGCGG
>CAIOHJ010000337.1 GCA_903858085.1 uncultured Chloroflexota bacterium | reverse complement strand
CAACGTACGGCCACGGATTCCTGCGACCCCGCGGTCCAACAGCGCCAGTGGGGAGTCGGCGACTGCGTACGCTCGCATCGCCTCAGAGAGGCCGGGCATCCAGCGTTCGAGGACTGCGCGCGTGGCTTCGGGCACGATCTCCTGGGTGCTGGGGCCTGGTGCTGGCCAGGTGCCGCCGATTGTCAGGATGAGGTCAAGTTCTTCTTCGTCGCACCAGCAGCGCAGCAGTTCTTCGATGCGATAGCGGTTGCTTTCGAGGGAGCGATCGGCCAGAATGACCGCCCCGGGCAGTGTCTGGCGCAGCTGTTGGCGGACGGCCAGCAGGGCGGCTTCGTCGGGGTAGGGGACACAGAGCAGGCCGGTTTTGACGAGGGGCATCGAGAGCGTGTCTCCCTGGCAGAACAGAGGCAGAACAGAGAGGCCTGCTGCAGGCCTCTCTGGAGGGCGAACGGTTTTAGCGTTTGGTGTACTGAGGGGCTTTGCGGGCGCGTTTCAGACCCGGTTTTTTGCGTTCCTTGGCGCGAGCGTCCCGTGTCAAGAACCCTGCTGCCTTGAGCGGTGGGCGCAGATTGGCGTCTTGTTCGGTCAGGGCGCGGGCGATTCCGAGGCGGACTGCGGAGGCCTGGCCGCCTTCTCCGCCCCCGTTGACCTTGACGCTGATGTTGACGGTGGCTTCTGTGCCGGTCAGCATCAGTGGCTGGCGCAGGATCATCTGGTCGAGGGCACGGCCAAAGTATTCGTTGGCGGGCTTGTTGTTGACGACGATTTCGCCGGTGCCGGCGTAGATGCGCACCCTGGCGGTCGCTTCTTTGCGGCGTCCGATCGCTTCTACATATTCGAGCATTGTGGGTTCTCCCTCTTCAAATCTGTTTTTACAGTTCCAGCGCAGCCGGCTGTTGGGCGGCATGTGGGTGTTGGGTGCCGGCGTAGATGCGCAACTTTTTCATCTGTGCGCGTCCCAGCTTGGTTTTGGGCATCATGCCGCGTACGGCCTCGAAGAGAACACGATCGGGGAAGTGGTCGAGGGTCTCACGCATCGTGCGGCTCTTGAGGCCTCCTGGGTGGCGGGAATGGCGGTAATAGCGGACCGTGTCCAGCTTGGTTCCTGTCACCACAACTCGTTCGCAATTGATCACGACGACAAAGTCGCCGGTATCGATGTTGGGCGAAAAAATAGGTTTGTGTTTGCCGCGCAGCACACGCGCAATTTCCGTGGCCAGACGGCCCAGTGTCTTGCCCGTTGCATCGACGACAAACCACTCGCGATTTTCCAGGGCTTCATTTTGGTTGGGTATCATCGTTTTCACGTATCGGCTCCTCTGTCGAACAAGTTTCGTGCCATCTGGCAAACGAAATTTTACCTGGCGGTCTTTTATTTTGCAATCAGCCCAGCCCATCGGTGTAGATCCACCGATCCAGCTCCGGTGGGTAGGTCACCCTTTCCAAAAACAGCCCTCGCGCGGCGGCGGGCGGGGCAGAGCAACGGCGATTTCGAGCAGCCAATGCCAGTTGCAGTGCAGTGGGAGGGCGTTCTCCTCTGCCCACCGTCAGCAGCGTCCCGACCAGGTTACGGACCATCTGGCGCAGGAAAGCATTTGCAGTAATGGTAAAGAGCAGCAGCACTCCTGGGTAGCTTGTGGCCGATCCTGCGTTTTGAGCGATCTGCCAGTGTGCTTCTGTCACTGCCCGTTCGGTGCTTTCCCCTTCGGGAGGCTGTCCAAAGGTAGCAAAATCATGCTGGCCGATCAAAAAACT
>CAIOHJ010000336.1 GCA_903858085.1 uncultured Chloroflexota bacterium | reverse complement strand
CCTGTCGTGCAGCAACAAGGTGCACCGATGGCGGGGAAATGTAGAGAAAGACCCTCCCTTACGGTCGGGGCTCTGAGCGGTTCACCTGACGCAGCGCCTCCCGCGTCGCCGCCAATTCTTCCGCCAACCGCTGGTTTTCGTTTCGCCGTCGTTCGTTCTCTGAGTGTAAGGCTTGTAAAAGTACAACTCCGCAGTTTGTGACGGTTGGACAGTCCGACGATCCGCGGACATGTTCCTTTACAAGCCCTGAGCAACCAGCCCAGGCACCTGGGTCTGGGCGTGCGCAGCGACCGCCAGCGCATCTCTGACCTGCTGCTGCTGCTGGCGGTTGAGCCGTGGTCAGACCTGACCCCGCAAGACCCGCAGGCACTCCTGGAGGGCCACGTCCCGCTCGTCCACCACGTAGCTGAACGGTCCACCACAGGCGACCACAGCGTCGAAGGTATCTGGCCCGAAATACGACAGGTCGCAAATGTCGGCCTGCTGCCAGACGGGGACGGCTTGGGCAAAGCCATGCGCACGGGCGAATTGCCGGTTGAGTGCCAGCTGGCCAGGAGAGGGATCGGCCACGAGCACCTGCGCTCCCAGGCCGGCCAGGATCTGGGTGAAGCGCCCGGCACCGGCCCCGATCTCCAGCACCTGGCTGCTGCCGGCGATGTGCTACTCGAGGTAGTGGGCGTGGAGGCTTATCTCGTCCACCGGGGTCTGGACCAGGCGTTCCCATTTGCGCACGCCATATTCGCCGAAATAGCGCACGACCGCCGCCGTGCCAAAGTTCGATGGCATGGACACCGTTGCAGGTGTTGACATGTTCGACTCACTTTTGCACCGAACGTACGGCGTCGGTTGTATACAACTTGAGTTCGGCGCCATCTTCCGGCCAGGTGATCATGCGCTCAAAGCTCAGCCCAAGTTTGCCGAGGAGGCGTATCGAACGCTCATTGTCTGGGGAAACAATCGCCACGATGCGGTTCAACTTCACAACTTCCTTGCCGTAGGCCACGATCGCGCTGGCTGCTTCGAGGGCGTAGCCCTGCGACCAGAACTCCGGCAGAAAGGCAAACCCGATGTCCACGGCGGGGAGGGATTCACGCTTGATCAGCCCACAGATGCCGAGCGGGATATGCGCTGCCTTGGTTTCGACCAGGAGCAGCCCGAAGCCATGGCGCCGATAACTTTCGAGCGGCCCTTGCAAGAGATAGTTTCTGGCATCGTCGAGCGTCCGCACGTTTCTGTCGCCGATATACTGGAGGAACGAAGGCTCGTTCAGTAACTTCAGGATGAAGGCTGCATCCGCGAGGGAGAGCTCGCGCAGCGTCAATCTTTCTGTGTCAAGAACCTTCATGGTTGCAACCTCGTCCCCCGGTTTGGACGGCACCCGTCATGGCTCCAGCCTTGTTGAAGCCGCCGGCCCAGGGCAAAAAAGAAGCCGTTTGTTGTCCCCCGAAGGCCGGTTTGGGGCCGGCCACAACAAACGGCTCTGGATTACAGTATAGCAGTGTCTCCTGCCGCAGGCAAAAACAAAAGGCTGCTGGGATGAAGACGATTGATATCCTCTCCAAAAGCGCTGGAT
>CAIOHJ010000335.1 GCA_903858085.1 uncultured Chloroflexota bacterium | reverse complement strand
TCTGCAGGACGCCAGGGATAGGTCAGCTGATTCTCGTGCATGTACAGCACGATGGGCAGCCGGCCAGGCAGCTGGCCGTGCAGCAGCCCCAACCAGACAGGCAGGTGGAGCATATCGGTTGCCAACACCAGGTCGGGGCTGTTCCCCGCAGCCAGCAACTGGCTGGCCTGTGCGGCCAGCTCAATCGCAGCTCCCTGCATCCGCCATTTCCAGAAGCGCCCAGCCATCTTGAGCAGCGTGATCGAATGGCATGAGTGGCGGATATACCCCTCTGCCCAGGATTGATGGCTGCCGGTGTGGTACGGTGAAAGAAGCCAGATCTGCATGGGCGCATTATCGTCCAATCCGTTCCGAACAGCCAAGCCAGAGAAGCGCGCAACAAGCTTGGGCGATTTGGCACATCTCTCTTCTGCAGGTATGATAGGGGATGGTCTGCAACAAGAGAAGCGGTGCACCGCCCCTCCTCTTGTTCTTTCTGTTCGCAGGGTGGACCTGCGGGCAACTCCAGAGAAAGAAAGGAACCCATTATGAACGGTGCGAACGAACGCCAGTACGAACTGGTCTACATTCTGCAACCCCAACTGGACGAAAGTGGAATCAACAGCTTTGACAGCCGTCTGCAAGATGTCATCGCTGCGCAGGGGGGGAGCGAGATTGCCACTGAAGTCTGGGGAAAACGCACGCTTGCCTACCCGATCGAACGTCATTTTGAGGGCCATTACATCCTGCATCGTTTTCAGATGCCGGCGGCGGGTGCCGACGAAATTGACCGCACGCTCCGCTACAGCGAAGATGTCATGCGCTATCTTCTGATGCGCAAGGACGCGTAAGGTAGAAAAGCAAGGAAAGGATCCCAGACCGATGAGTGAACAGACAACCGCCACGCCCGAACAGAACGATGCTTTGACTGCTGCTGCGGAGAGTGGCTCTGCAGCCCGCTCGCTTGTGCCGCCGCCGGCCCCGGTCGTTTTTGCCAGCGACGATGATCCTGAAGAAGAACAGGCACAAGAAGAAGAAGAAGATCGCTTCACGGCCCCAGCCCAGTATGTAGAACGGGAAGGATCCGGGCGTACCCGCCGGATTGGGTCCGATGTGCGCTACGATGAGATCGATTACAAAAATATTGGTTTGCTGTCGCGTTTCCTGGACCGGCGTGGGCGCATCCTGTCCCGCCGCAAAACGCGCGTCAGCGCCAAGGTGCAGCGCAGGATCGTGCGCGAGATCAAGCGTGCACGTCAGCTGGCTTTGCTCCCCTACACCGCAGATCAAACCCGTATTGTCCGCAAACGGAAGTAGTTTATGGCCGAACGCAACAAAAGAAAGCAGGCTGCTGAACAGTCGAACATCCTGGAGCGCGAGCTGACGCGCAAAGAAGAACGGTTGCGCCACCGCGACCGGGAACGACATCGGAAACTGTATACATATGTAGGGGCAGCGCTGGCCGTGGCGCTGCTTGCTGTTGTGGTGGGGGTTGTCTACCAATTCCTCTTTCTTCCCAGAGCAGAGGTAGCCAAAGTCGGGGATGTCTCGATTGCGGCGAGCCAGTTTTGGAAACGGGTGAAATTCGAGCAAAACAGCCTGACCAACCAGCTGATCCGCTATCAGGAACTGGAGCAGCAGTTCAGCCAGCAGTTCGGGCAGGGGGTCTTTGCCAGCCAGATCAGCCAGCTGCAGAGCACGTTGGGCAGCCCCTTTGCGCTCGGGCAGCAGGCCCTCAACAGCATGCTCGAAGATCTGATCCTTCAGAAGGAAGCCAGCGCACGGGGCATTGTGGTCAGCGACGAAGAAGTGGAGAATGCCCTGCGTGAAGAACTGGCC
>CAIOHJ010000334.1 GCA_903858085.1 uncultured Chloroflexota bacterium | reverse complement strand
GCCACTTTCTTCTGAAGAACGGCTCCAGCTCTTCAAACAGAGCGGTGTGAAGGCAGGTCTCCTGCCCGCTGGCGCCTCCACAGACCTTTTGCGAGCTCTGATCGCAGAGGCCATCGCCAATCATCGCATCGAATACTCTCCCGCTCGTCTGGAGGCTGCACCGATCCATCTGATCGCTGCGACGGAGAGTGCAGGGGAAACAGAGCCGGAGCTGGCAGCAGCCTGGTCCGAGTACGGCACGGTCATTTGCTATGAAACGCCAGGAGAACATATGACTATGCTCTATCCACCCAATGTCCAGAGGCTGGCTGAAACCATCAGGACGATTTTGCAGAAGGCTTCTACGATTTGACCGGCCGCCTTCGCCCAAACGGCGCTGTACACGCGAGTACATGTGCCTAGATAAGCCAATGGCTTTGTGTCCCGTGTTGCATGGACGAGACGGAACACGTAACACACAGCACAAGCACCATCGGTCGATTTAGGCCCGCGTATACTAAGGACGGCGTATGCGCAGTTTTCGCTCAGTGAGGACAACTAGACAGCCTGCCCAACTCTCCACATCCTCGACTTCAAAGACGCGCGTAACCGCTTGGGCCAGAGCTAATCGACCCGGTACACGTATGCGAATCAGTAAGATGCCGGGGTGAGTACCCGGTACAAAAGCCATGACATTGGAGAAATCGAGGTCCTGTGTAAGCAAGAAACGCTGTTCGCTCTTGGCTGCCGACCAAATGACTGCGTCTTGGTAGCCCGCCATTCCTTCTTCGGGCACGGTCTCAACATCATGACCGAAGGCTCAGAGATTGTTTGCCAGCTGTGCGGGCAGATTCTCGTCAAGCTTAATCCTCATGCCGGCACCGACAGACCACGAAGCGGTAGATCCTCCTCGGCTGAGGCTGCTGCAAACGCAATAACAGCACGCAGTTGTTCTTCCTTGAGGGTCGGAAAGTCGGCCAAGATGTCGTCAATCCATGCACCTTCCGCGAGGCTGGCGAGAATAGTGCGAATCGTTATGCGTGTCCCACGCACCGTTGGCTCACCGCCGTTAATCTTTGGATCGCGTATGATCAGTGCAGAGTAGTTGTCATTCACGTGGCCAATCCCTCACTGCCATCAGAAAATTCGGGGACCTATACCCGGGCAATCAACAAATCGAGAGTTGCAGCATCCTTACCTGATAGGCCTACCTGCCGTTGCCAATCACCCTACTGATAGTGTATAGTATACCATACTACCTCAACATGTGCAGGTCGGCGCCAGCTCACCCAGCAATTCTCAATTTGGAATAGAGGTGGTGGATTGCGGTAGTGAGAACAGGTACACCACAACCGTGAGCTAGAATCAGAGCTGGAGGATGTGCCACGTTCAAGTATCCTCTCCAAAAGTACTGGATCAGGCCGCTGGTTGTGCCGCGATCCCCGCCCGCTGGGCCAGCCGTTCGGCGAACGTCATACGCCGGTAGTCTACCAGACCTTTGCCATTTCGTCACCCACTGCCCAGCGATTATGGAGAGGATACGATTCGCCCAAACAGTCTGATAGCCACGATTTCCGACGATGTTATAATCGATAGAGTGCATTGATTCACGATCTGTCCATATGTCTTCAGGAGTGGGCGACGAAGACGGTGGTGAACAGGCAGCGTGATCGGCTGAGAAATGGGCACCAGAAAAGCAAAAGAGGAGAAAATAGCATGCAGACCCGCAAATTCGGCAAATTCCCCCTGGACGTTTCGGCCATTGGCTTTGGTGCGTGGGCGATTGGCGGCAGTTGGGGGCCGCAGGACGAGCAGGATTCGCTGGCTGCGCTGCACCGTGCCATCGATCTGGGCGTCAACTTCATCGACACGGCTGCTGGCTATGGCAACGGCAAGAGTGAGCGCCTCATCGCCCAGGTGCTCAAGCAACGCAGCGAGCGCGTCTATGTTGCCACGAAAACGCCGCCGCTGCCCGGCAACTGGCCGCCCAGCCCCTACGACATTGCTGAGGAACGCTATCCCGAACGCTACCTGCGCGAAAACGTGGAGGAGCGGCTGCGCAACCTTCAGACTGACCGTATCGACCTGCTGCAACTGCACACCTGGACGCGGGCATGGAACAAGGCGCCGCGTCCCTTCGAGGTGCTGCGCACACTCCAGGCCGAGGGCAAGATCGGCT
>CAIOHJ010000333.1 GCA_903858085.1 uncultured Chloroflexota bacterium | reverse complement strand
TCCTGGCAAAAACGAAAATAGCCGAACAGATCCATCTGGCCTGCAGCGACCGTCCGGTGCAGGCTGTAGGAACAGAGACTGTAGCGCATAGACTCTCCTTGTTGTGTGGCGGTTGTGTGACGAGAAGACCTTGTCTGTGTTTTTGCAACAATTCGCAATGAAAAACGAGTGTGACCGCAAAAGCTGAGGCGGTCGCAGACCGCAGGGCCGCTGAAAAACGAAGAGCGCGTTCACCGCTGGAAGGGCTCAAGAAAGCGGCCGTCGATCACAGCCCAGCCCTCGCCAGGCTGCTGCCAGGCCACGGTCAGGTGGTCTTTGTGGTCAGCCTGTTTGTACAATACTTCAATGTAATAGCGCTGGCCGGCTTCGAGCGTCACCGGGCCGGAACGCTGTTCGACAAACTGCTCGTAGACGCCTGCCGGCGTGGGGGCGGGTGTGTAGGCCACGACCCTCTTGTGGGCCGGGTCTGCGTCCAGACCGAGGAACAAGGCCCCCTGGTCGTCGGCGGCAATGGCAAAACGGTAGTCGCCGCTCTGGGGCGGCACCAGGTAGCCACGGATGCGGACCCCATAGTGGGTGCCGCCCCCGCGCGGCAGCTCCAGGGCAGAGAGCGCAAACAGGCTGGCCGGCTCGTTGTGGTACTGTGGCGTGCGCGTGAAGGCCTCCAAGGTGTCGCCGTCGACACCGTCCCAGCGCTCTGCCTGGAGCGCCGTCCAGGCTGGCGTGGATGTGTGCCCCGGGTCAGCGGCCGCCCCCGCCTCCTGCTCTTCGGCTGCCAGGAGCGGCGAGCCTGCTGCCGCTTCACCCGTTTCGTCAGCTGCTTCTGCGCCCTCTGTATAGCGTGCGGTCAGCACCTGATCGCTGTCGCCGACGGTGATTTCATGCACGGCGTCGCCGCCGTCGGACCAGCTGGAAAAGCTCAGCCCCCCAGCTGCACGGAGCGGTGCCTCGACAAGGCGCCGCGCCTGGACATAGGTTTTGACCTGGAAGGGGGTGAAATAGCGGCTGCCGTTGTAGGTGAGTGGCAGCCCGGCCGGCAGAGCAGCAAAGGTGTAGGTCACCTCGACCGGTTTGACGTCGACACAGTCCTTGCTGGAAAGCCCCTGGCTGTCTGTGGCGGTCAGACAGAGCTCCAGAAACGTGTTGTCCCCGTGGTCGGCCAGGACAAAGCTGCCTTCTGTGCCGGTGGCCTGGAGCGCATCGTAGTGCAGATGCTCGTTGTGATGCAAAATTCCGGACCAGACCAGCTGGCTGCCGGCCAGCTCCCCGTCGTCCGGGTCGACGGCGCGCCCGCGGAAGGAGACGGTCTCGCCGATACGGAATCGGGCACCCGCTTCAGGGGCCAGGATCTCGGCGGCTGGTTGCTCGCTGCCCACAGCAACCGCCAGGCTCGCTGTGGCAGAAAGCCCGGCTGCATCGGTGACAGTCAACCGGGGCTGGTACAGCCCATCTTCTGGGTAGGCATCATGCCTTGTCGGCACCGTTAACGATGAAAATACGGGCTATTTTCAGAACAACCGGGCTATTTTCACATCAGGTATGGGTGGGATTGGGTTGGCGGCTGCTTGTGCCATCTCCGAACTCCCAGCGGTACTCGAGGATGCTGGCTTCGGGGTCGCTGCTGCGCTCACTCGAAAACGCCACCGTCAACGGCGCCGGTCCACCGGTCGGCGCCGCGCTGGCATCAGCGTGGGGG
>CAIOHJ010000332.1 GCA_903858085.1 uncultured Chloroflexota bacterium | reverse complement strand
GCAACTGCCGCGGCCAATTTGGCGATGTCGAGGGCTGTGCCGCCCCCCAGCCCGACCACGGTGCAGCGTTGTTTTTGCAGCAGTGCCCGTGCGGCTTCGGCGGCTGCGTTGACTGTGGCGACGGTCGGTTCGCCTGGCGGGGCCAGAAACAGGGCCACCGTGCTCTGGCGGGCCAGGGAAGCTTGAACGTTGGCGACCCAACCGGCGGCGGCCATGCCCTGATCGGAGACCAGCAGCACGCAGGGGGTCCCCAGGCGGACAACCTGGTCGGAGAGGGTGGAGAGGCTCTCTGGGCCGACCTGCAGCAGGGGGCTGGGGGTGAATTGGTAGGGGCGGAGCGTTGTTGCGGACATGGCTGGCCTTCTCAGATGTCCAGGCGGGCCTGGTTGGCATGGGTCTGGATAAAGCGGCGGCGTGGGGGGACACTGGAGCCCATCAGCATATCGAATGTGCGGTCGGCTTCGGCTGCGTCTTCAATGCTGACGCGCAAAACAGTGCGGTTGGCGGGGTTCATGGTGGTCTCCCAGAGCTGTTCGTCGTTCATTTCGCCAAGCCCTTTGTAGCGCTGGTCGAGCTTGACATTGCCTTCCCCCAGCTCTTTGCGCAGTGCGTCCAGCGCCTTGTCGTCGTAGACATAATCGCTCGAGCGTTTATTTTTCCCATTTTCGATGCGGTTGGTGGTGACCCGGTACAGGGGGGGCTGGGCGATATAGAGATGGCCTTGGGCGACCAGCGGTTCCATATAGCGGTAAAAAAAGGTGAGGAGCAGGGTGCGGATATGGGCTCCGTCGACGTCGGCGTCGGTCATGAGGATAATGCGGTGGTAGCGGAGCCCGCCGAGCTCAAAATTTTCGCCGATGTTGGTGCCGAGCGCGGTGATGAGTGCCTGGATCTCTTTGTTGGCGAGGGCTTTGTCCAGGCTGGTTTTTTCGATATTGAGAATTTTGCCGCGCAGCGGCAGGATTGCCTGAAAGCGGCGGTCGCGCCCTTGTTTGGCGGTGCCTCCTGCGCTGTCTCCCTCGACAATATAGAGTTCGCATTCTTCCGGGTTGCGGCTGGAGCAATCGGCCAGTTTGCCGGGCAGGGTGAGGCTTTCGAGGGCGCTTTTGCGGATGACCAGGTCGCGCGCTTTTTTGGCTGCTTCGCGTGCCCGGTAGGCGGTGCGGCATTTTTCCACGATGGAGCGGGCATCGCGCGGGTTTTCTTCCATCCAGCGCCCCATGGCCTCAGCGACGGCTGTTTCGACATGGTAGCGGACTTCGTTGTTGAGCAGCTTGAGTTTGTTCTGTCCTTCGAACTGGGGTTCGACCACTTTGACGCTGATGATGGCGGTCATCCCCTGGCGGGTGTCATCTCCGGTAAAATTTTCTTCTTTTTCTTTGATCAGCCCTTGTTTGCGGGCGTAGTCGTTGATCATGCGGGTGACGGCGGTGCGCAGGCCGGTCAGGTGGGTGCCGCCGTCAGGGGTGTTGATCGTATTGGCGAACGCGAAGACAGATTCTGAGAAGCTGTCTGTGTACTGGATGGCGGCCTCGACCTGGGTGGTTTCGACTTCCAGGTCGATGTGAACGGGTTCGTTGGCCACTGTGCGGTTGCGGTTGAGATAGCGGACGAAGGATTTGACCCCTCCCTCGAAGTAGAAGTTGGTCTCGTGGGGCTGTTCGGGGCGTTCGTCGACGAAACAGATGTCGATCCCGCGTGTCAGAAAGGCCATCTCGCGAAAGCGGGTGGCCAGCGCATGGGAGTTGTATTCGAGCACCTGGAAGATCGTATCATCGCGCAAGAAGGTCTGGATGGTGCCGGTCTCTTCCGGGTCGCAGCTTCCGATCACCTCGACGTCGGTGACGGGGACCCCGCGTTCGAAGCGTTGGCGGTAGAGGTTGCCGTTGCGTTTGACTTTGGTCTCCATCCAGGTGCTGAGGGCGTTGACAGCGCTGACGCCGACCCCATGCAGCCCCCCGGAGACCTTGTAGCCGCCGCCGCCAAATTTGCCGCCGGCGTGCAGCTTGGTCATGACGACCGTGACCGCAGGGAGTCCGGTCTGTTTTTGGATGTCCACCGGAATCCCGGCGCCGTTGTCTTCGACGCTGAGGCTTTCGTCTTTGTGGATGGTGATGCGAATGCGGCTGCAGCGGCCCTGCATGGCTTCGTCGATCGAGTTGTCGACCACCTCGTAGACCATGTGGTGGAGCGCTTTTTGGTCGGTGCCGCCGATGTACATGCCAGGGCGGCGGCGGACGGCCTCAAGCCCTTCGAGCACCTGGATCTGGTCGGCGTTGTAGACGACTGGGGGTTTTTTGGTGGTTTCGGTCATGCGATCCTCCACAGACAGGGCAGCGGGTGCTGGCGAACAGAGTGGGCCAGTCTCCCCTCAGCGAACGAATTCAGCGTCGCTGGCCAGATAATGGGTGCGATAAAAGATGAGCAGCGCCATGGCGAGGCCGCTGCCGACAAACGCGTTGACGACGAGGGCAGGGAAAAGGGCCCATTCGGCGCTGTTGAGCAACTGTACGAGCAGCAGGGCGATCCCCAGCCCGATCAGGCTGCTCAGGGTGATGAATCCCAGGGTAGAGAGAAAATGGGTGCGTGCCACCTGCAGGCTGCGCCGCAGCGCAGCGACTGGAGAGAGCGTGTCCATCACCACGGCCGCAGTAGCAAAGTAAAGGTAGAAAAAGAGGAGCAGGCTGAGCGCGCCGGAGGCCAGCGCCAGCAACGACCCGATGGCCGGGTTGAGCAAGGTGAGCAGGCCGATGGCCAGGCTGAGCGGCAGGTAGATGGCCAGCAGGAGAAGCAAGATGAGCAGGAGCAGCCCCAGGATGCGCAGCCAGTGGAGCAAAATGCGTGCGGGCAACAAGCGCGGGGGCAGGCCAGAGAGGCTGCCGATCGGCAGGCAGCGGGCCAGCAGGCTCAGGTAGATGACCCCGAGCAGCAGACCGAGCAGAGTGAAAAGAATCCAGAAAAGCAGGGCTTCGGCAGGGGTGCCTACCTCGATGGCAGAGGGGGAGGGCTGGGCAGTGCCAGCCAGCAGACTGGGCATATGGAGCAGCCAGGTGCTGGTCAGGGCAGAGAGGAGGTTGAACGCGTCGCTGCTCTGCTCGAGGCTGTCGGCCATCTGCTGGGTAAGCTCCACGGTCGCCGCAGGCATCCCGGAGACTGCGGCCAGGCTGCGGTACCATTCTGCCAGCTGGACGACGAGGGGGGTCACCCGGAGGGGGGGCGCCAGCCAGAGAAAGAGATCCAACAACACTGGAATCACCAGCAACTCCAGCCGCCACCGTACAAATCGAAACCCTGCTGACAGGCAGTCAATGACGCTCAAGCGATCCTGGCCTTTTGTCTCGTCGTTGTTTTGGAGGCGCCTGGGGGAGGAGCTTGAACGCCCTCACGCACGTGGTGCACCTCATTTCTCTCTTCGAGTATAGCACACCCTTGTGGGGGGGACGAATTCTGCCGCGAACGATCCACCCCCAATCGGCATGGGCAGTTTGCTGGTTTTTGACTTTGTGTTACAACAAAAGGGTGCTTTGCACTGGAACAGGAAAGCAGCTGCTGGCGTTGAGGCAATGCTGCATCTGTGCAGCATTCAAAGAGATTCATCAGGGATTGAGGGTATGGCTTCTTTTGTGATTGAGGGGGGGCACCCGTTACAGGGTGCGATTCGTCCGACCGGCAACAAAAACGCTGCGCTGCCCATGTTGGCCGCCTCTTTGCTGACCGAAGAGCCGGTCACGCTCCACAACCTGCCCCGCATCGGCGATGTCGAAACGATGTTGCGGATTTTGAGCGGGTTGGGGGTTGAGGTGCAGGATCAGGGGAGCACAGTGACCCTCTGTGCGCGCGAAGTCTGTGCTGCCGAGCCGGACCCGCGGCTTTTTGCCCAGATTCGGGGGTCGTTGACGCTGATGGGGCCGTTGCTGGCGCGTTTTGGCTATTTTCAGGTCGACACTGCGGCAGGTGGCGACGACATCGGGCGGCGGCGCATCGATACCCATCTTCAGGTGTTGACCGCGCTGGGGGGCAGCCTGCGCCACAACGGCAAGTTTGAACTGCGTGCGCCGGGAAGGCTGCGGGGCAGCGATCTGTTGCTTGACGAGGCGTCGGTGACTGCAACCGAAAATGGGATCATGGCTGCTGCACTGGCGCAGGGGACTACGGTGCTGCGCAACGCCGCCAGCGAACCCCATGTGCAGGATCTCTGTCGGATGCTCTCGATGATGGGCTGTCCGATCGACGGGATCGGCAGCAATGTGCTGACGGTCCATGGCTGCAGCCAGCTGCATGGCGCAGACGCGTACATCAGCCCGGATTTTATCGAAGTGGGCAGCTATATCGGGCTGGGTGCAATTACGCCGGGGGAGCTGCGGATTCTTGGGGTGGTGCCCGAGCATTTGCGCATGATGGAGATGGTCTTTGCCGACCGGCTTGGCGTGCGCATGCGGTTGGAGGAAGATCTGGCCGCTCCTCCGAGCGAGCGTTTTACGCTGGTGATCGACGCTGAGCAGCAGCTGCGGGTGCGGCCTGATTTTGGCGGGGCTGTGCCCAAAATTGACGATGCCCCCTGGCCCGCTTTTCCCCCCGACCTGATGAGCATTGCGGTGGTCACAGCGACCCAGGCGCGCGGCACCGTTGTCATCCATGAAAAAATGTATGAGAGTCGGCTGTTTTTTGTCGACAAGCTGATAGCGATGGGGGCCCAGATCATTCTCTGCGACCCCCATCGGGCCGTTGTGGTAGGCCCGAGCCGGTTGACCGGCCAGCAGGTATTCAGCCCGGACATTCGTGCCGGGATGGCGCTGGTGCTGGCGGCGCTTGCCGCAGAAGGGGTGACGACCATCGGCAATGTGCAGCAGATCGACCGCGGCTATCAGGAGATCGACCGCAAGCTGCGGGCGCTCGGTGCCCGGATCGAGCGCATCGAATGACCCGATGGGGCGGGGGCTCGAAGTTCTAAATTCATCCGCCCCGATGGGGCGGGGGGATTGACAGCCTTTCGCGCTGCCCACTATAATTTATAGAGAATCACTCAACAACAGGTATCAGCAAAGGATAGGCATATGTCCAGTCGAGAGGTCGGCGCGGTGCAGCAGGGAGTCCACCAGTACAGCGAATCGATCGTCACGTTTTTGCGGGATCTCTGTGCGATTCCGTCGATGGATTCGCAGATCGGGCCGGTAGGTGCCCGGGTTCAGGCTGAAATGGTCGCATTGGGCTTCGACGCGGTCTGGTTTGACTCGATGGGCAATACCGTCGGCCGTATCGGTGATGGGCCGCGCACCCTGCTCTACGACAGCCACATCGACACTGTTGGCATCGGCAACCCTGCAGAGTGGGGATGGGACCCTTTTGTCGGCAAGGTCGAGGCGGGGCGTTTTTACGCGCGCGGGGCATGCGACGAAAAAGGCAGCACCCCGCCAATGATTTACGGGCTCAAGGTTGCCAGAGATCTGGGGCTGCTGGAGGGGTGGACTGTCTATTATTTCGGCAACATGGAGGAGTGGTGCGATGGCATCGCGCCACACGCGCTGGTCGAGCATGAGGGAATTCGCCCCGACTTTGTGGTGATCGGGGAACCGACCAAGATGCAGGTCTACCGCGGCCACAAGGGCCGTGTGGAGATCGAGGTTGTCGCGCGTGGGCGCAGCGCACATGCTGCCAGCAACCAGCTTGGCGACAACGCCCTGTACAAGGTGCTGCCGCTCATCGATGGGGTGAGCCGATTGGAGCCCCAGCTGGGCGACGATCCCTTCTTGGGACATGGCAAAATTACTGTGAGCGATCTGAAGATCTCCACCCCGTCGATCAACGCCGTGCCTGACCAGGCGCGCGTCTACATCGACCGCCGTCTGACCTTTGGCGAGAGCGCCGAAGGGGCCATCGAACAGGTGCGTGCGCTGGTGCCGCCTGGGTTGCTGGCGCGCGGGGAGATCACCGTCGAGATGATGAAGTATGCGGACCCGAGCTACACCGGTTTTGTCTTCCCGGTCGACAAGTATTTCCCTGCCTGGGCCCTGGACGAAGGGCATCCGCTCGTTCAGGCAGGATTGCAGGCGGCCAGCCTGGTCGGGCTGCCGGCGCAGCCGGCTGGCAAATGGAACTTCAGCACCAATGGAATCTATTGGATGGGCAAGGCTGGGATTCCTTCGATCGGCTTTGGGCCGGGCGAAGAGGAGACCGCCCATACGACGCAGGACAGCGTGTTGCTCGCCGATGTGGTGAAGGCTGCAGAGTTTTATGCCTTGCTGCCAGCCTTGCTGCGTTGATCGGTACAGGAGCTTGAGATGTCCAGTACGCCAGAGTCTTCACGACTTGCTGTCATCGCCATCGGCGGCAATTCACTGATTGCAGACAGCCGAGCGCCCGAGGTCGTCCACCAGTGGGATGCGGTGCGCGAGACCGCCCGCAACATTGCCGACATGGTTGAAGCGGGGTGGACCGTGGTGGTCACCCACGGCAACGGACCGCAGGTAGGCTTCATTTTGCGGCGCAACGAGCTCGCCGCCAGAGAGGTGCACCCGACACCGCTGGACCTGATCGTCGCCGACACCCAGGGCAGCATCGGGTTTATGCTGCAGCAGACGCTCAACAACGAATTTTTCCAACGTCAGCTCGATCGCCAGTGCATCACCCTGGTTACCCAGGTGGAGGTGGCCGCCGATGACCCGGCCTTTGCCAATCCGACCAAACCGATCGGCAGTTTTCTGGCCGAGGCACAGGCCCGCGCCTTCGAGCAGGAGGGGTGGCAGGTGGTTGAAGATGCTGGCCGGGGCTGGCGGCGGGTGGTCGCCTCCCCCGAACCGCTGGCAATCGTCGAAGAGCGTGCGATCCGTCAGGCGGTGCAGATGGGCTGGATCGTGGTGGCTGTGGGCGGCGGGGGCATTCCGGTCATCCGCAACACAAAAGGGGAGCTGCGTTCGGTCTATGCTGTGATCGACAAAGACCGGGCCAGCAGTCTGTTGGCAGCCCGGATCGACGCCAACCTGCTGCTGATCAGCACAGGGGTCGAAAAAGTGGCGCTCAACTATGGCCACCCCAACCAGATCTGGCTGGACGAACTCACCGTTGCCGAAGCCGAGCGCTACATGGCGGCCGGGCACTTTGCGCCGGGCAGCATGAAACCCAAGATCGAGGCCTGTGTGCGTTTTTTGAAACAGAGCCGGCAGACAGAGGCGACGGCCATCATCACCGACCCGAGCCATCTGGGCCAGGCCTTGCAAGGCAAGACCGGCACTCGGATGGTCCGCCCCCACCCGTAGTGGGGGCGGACGCATCTGTCTGGCTGGAGCCCTCCAGAACGAAACCTGTTTTTCTGCCCCGCTGCTCTGCTTTGACGGAACGGGCCATCTGTGTTAGGGTAGGTTCATAGATTGCCCGCGTAGCTCAGCAGGATAGAGCGAGGATCTCCTAAGTCCTAGGCCGCTGGTTCAAATCCAGCCGCGGGCACTCTCTGTTGCTGAGCCGCCGTTACAGCTGTGGGGAATTGGTTGCGCAATCTGCTGTACTTTAGAAACAGGGTGAGGTCGTGACAGGTCTGATTGTTCATCTTGAGATTGTACCGGGGCGCCGAGACGAGTTTGTGGCGCTGGCGCGCGCCCATGGGGAGCGTTCGCAGCGGCTGGAAGAGGGGCGTTGTCTGCGCTTTGATGTCTTTGTTCCTGTAGAGAGCGAAAACCAGGTGATTCTGGTGGAAAGCTATGTCGACGACGGGGCATTGCAGGCACACTGGGATTCGGCACATATGGCCGAGTACAGCCAGCGGGTAGCAGGGATGATCGTCGGCCGCACCCGCTACCGGTGCACGGTTTGACAGGATCCCCCCCATTGGGGCCGACTGCTGTTCGACAGCCTGCGGGGGCTGTCCGCCGATCGGGCTTGACGCTCTTTGCTGTCACGGCGCCAGGGTTGGCCCATTTCTGTGCCCTGGAATTTTCTCGCCTTGGCCTCTGCCCTGAGCCCCCGCAGGTGGAAGTGGGGGGCGTTGAAGTGGTTGGCGATCTCCACACGCTCTATCGGGCCAATCTTCATCTGCGCACTGCCAGCCGGCTGTTGGTGCGGCTGGGCGAATTTCATGCTGAAAATTTTGCGCAGCTGCGGATGCGGGCTGCACAGCTTGGCTGGGAACACTATCTGCACGCGGGCCAGCCGGTCGATCTGCGGGTGACCTGCCATCGTTCGCGGCTCTATCATTCCGATGCGGTCGCCGAGCGGATCGCCGTCGCGATCGGGGATCGTCTGGGCATCTGTCCGGAGCGGCACAAAGGCGACGAAGAGGGGGAGGGCCCTTCTGTGCAGCAGGTGGTCGTGCGGCTGCTGCAGGACCGCTGTACGGTCAGCATTGATTCGTCGGGCAGTTTGCTGCACCGTCGGGGGTATCGGCTGGCAACGGCCAAAGCCCCGCTGCGGGAGACACTGGCGGCAGGTCTTTTGCTGGCGGCGGGCTGGGATGGGGCAGAGAGCCCGCCCTTGCCGCTGTTGGATCCCTTCTGCGGTTCGGGGACGATTGCGATCGAAGCGGCTCAGCTGGCTTTGCAGCTGGCGCCTGGGCGTCAGCGTTCTTTTGCCTTTCTGAACTGGCCCGGGTTCGATGCGCAGGGCTGGCAGCGGCTGCTGGCAGAGGCAGACCATCGGGCGCAGCTGCGCTCTGTCCAGCTGGCCGACCGGGTTTTGGTCTATGCGTCGGACAGGGACGCAGGTGCGGTCCGGGCCGCCCAGGCCAACGCCGAACGTGCCGGGGTCTCGGCTGCGGTCGCTTTGTCTTGCCGGCCTCTCTCTGCTGTCGAGCCCCCAGAGGGGCTCGGCTGCGTGGTCACCAATCCACCGTACGGCCGGCGCGTACAAGGAGGCCGTGACCTGCGCAATCTGTATGCGCAGCTGGGGCATGTCTTGCGCCAGCGCTGTCCAGGGTGGGACATCACGCTGTTGTGTGGGGACCGGCTGCTGCTCGGACAGATCGGCTTGCCGTTGGAGAGCCGGCTGCACTTCAACAACGGGGGCCTTTCGGTCTTTGTGGCGCGTGGGCGGGTGCAGCCGTCCGACAGACCCTCTCTGCAGGCTGGGAGCGAAACGAACAATGTTTGAAGCACAAAATCCTGTGATTGTTCAGAGCGACAAAAGCGTGTTGCTCGAAGTAGACAGCCCTTTCTACGCAGAGGCCCGCGACATGCTGGCTCGCTTTGCCGAACTGGAGAAGAGCCCGGAGTACATCCACACCTATCGGATCTCGCCGCTCTCGTTGTGGAATGCCGCCGCTGCCGGGCTGAATGCGAATGCCATCCTGGCTGGGTTGGAGCAGTACGCCAAATACCCGATCCCAGCCAATGTGCGGGCTGAAATTGTTGAGGCGATCGGCCGGTATGGGCGGGTCAAACTGATCCAGCGTGACCATCACCTGTTGATGACCTCCACAGATGCGCTGTTGTTGGTCGAGCTGCAGCGGCGCAAGGAGCTGAAGCCCTACATTTTGCGTGGGGTCGACCCCCACACCCTCTGTATGCAGGCGGGGATGCGCGGGCACATCAAGCAGGCGCTGGTCACCATCGGCTACCCTGCCGAGGATCTGGCTGGCTACACACAGGGAGATGCGCTGGCTGTGCAGCTGCGCGCGCAGACAGTGGCTGGGCACTCTTTTGTGCTCCGCCAGTACCAGAGCGAGGCAGCAGCCATCTATTATGCAGGCGGGGCTGAGCGGGGGGGATCGGGCGTGATCGTGCTGCCCTGCGGCGCTGGCAAGACGATGGTCGGCATGGCGGCGATGGTGATGGACGCCAGCCATACGTTGATTTTGACCCCCAATGCCATCTCGGTCGAACAGTGGATCCGTGAGCTGCTCGACAAGACGACCCTCACCGCTGACCAGGTTGGCGAGTACACAGGCCAGCGCAAAGAGCTTCGACCGGTGACCATCGCCACCTATCAGACGATCACCTATCACAAGCGGGGCAAGGATCGGGGGGGCAGTCTGCGCGACGAATACCCACATTTTGCGATCTTTGAGTCGCGCAACTGGGGGCTGATCATCTACGACGAAGTGCATCTGCTGCCTGCACCTGTCTTCAGCATTACAGCCGAGCTGCAGGCGCGGCGACGGCTGGGGTTGACCGCCACCCTGGTGCGTGAGGATGGCCGGGAGAGCGAGGTCTTTTCGTTGATCGGCCCGAAAAAGTATGACGTGCCGTGGAAGGTTCTGGAGCGGCAGGGGTGGATTGCGACGGCGGAGTGTGTCGAGGTGCGCATTCTGTTGGACCCGGAGCTGCGCATGGAGTATGCGCTGGCGGATGCCCGCCACAAATATCGCATTGCCGCCACCAGCCCGGCCAAGTACAGGGTGTTGGAGCAGCTGCTGCACAAGCATGAAGAGGACCAGGTGTTGATCATCGGGATGTACCTGGAGCAGCTGGGGCGGCTGCAGGAACGCTACGGGTTTGCCCTGATCACCGGGGAGACGCCGGCACGCGAACGCAGCCAGCTCTACAACCGTTTCCGTGCAGGTGAACTGCGCCGTCTGATCATCTCCAAAGTGGGCAATTTTGCGATCGACCTGCCCGACGCCAACGTGATGATCCAGCTCAGCGGCACCTTTGGCAGTCGGCAGGAAGAAGCGCAGCGGTTGGGCCGGATTTTGCGTCCCAAACAGGACGGTCAGCTGGCCTATTTTTACACACTGGTCTCGCGCGACACACAGGATCAGGAGTTCAGCGCCAACCGCCAGCTCTTTCTCACCGAACAGGGCTACCAGTATCAGATTTTGTACGATGACGAGGTGGCTCTCTACGAGCCGCGACGGCTGGCGAACAACGTGGAGAAGGGAGACGGCTGATGGCCCAGCTCGACGACCTGGATGAAGAGGAGGTTGCCGGCTGGTTTCCGGCGGCCCTCTGGAGGAGTGCGCTGCAGCTGGAAAATGCGTTTACGGGGCAAAAACGGGTGGACGGCTGGCTGGAGGCGCGTTGTCAGAACAAGTACCAGGTGACAGTGCTCGTGCAGCACACCCAGTGGCAGGGGGAGTGCAACTGCCCCAAGGGCAAAGGTGGAGAGTGCAAACATGTGGCTGCTTTGCTGGCGCACTGGCTGCATCACCCGAGCGCCTTTGCGCCGCAGACAGAAGCTGTGAAGGTTGAGCTGCTGCAGGTCAGGCCAGCCGCTGTGCCGTCGGCAGCGTATGTCTCTCCTGGCTGGCTCGTACAGAGTCCTGGTTGGAACCTGCAAGATGCGCATGAGGAGTTGCGGCAGTTTTTGGAAGAGTACACGGTCGTTTTGTTGCGTGCGATCGCTGCGGAGTGCGGCTGGTCGTTGCGTTCGACCCTCAAGTCGGCGATTGCCGACCAGTTTGCCAGCCAGATGGCTTCTCCCCAGGGGGTTGCTGCTGCGTTGGCAACCCTGGCCGAACGCGAGCGTGAGCTGTTGGCTGTGGTGGCGATTGTCAACGAGCTGCCTTTCTACACGATGTTGGATCACTCGGCCAGGCTGTTGTCTGCCCTGCGGCGGAACGTCAAACGTGTGGCTGTGGCCAAGATGGTAGAGACGCTGGCCCGGGCGCCGCTGGTGTTCAGCGGTGCCCTGGCCCGTGAGTCAGACAGCCAGCAGGTGATTCTGCCGCAAGCGCTCTGGCCGCACCTGCCACCGTTGCTGGACATCTTTCTCCCTGGCACAGCCGAGCTGCCGACGGCGGTGCAAGGCACGTTGGTCGCCACCCAGCCCAGACAGTTGCTCGATGCAGTGTATCATCTGTTGGTGGCGGTCGATCTGTGGGCCCCGCCGCGTGCGCCGCTCACCCCTCGTCCGGTTGCCGAGGATCAGTACAGCTGGCTGCGCGGCTGGGAGTATGATGCGCAGGAGCTGTCCGTTCTCCTTGCCACGCTCTCCAAAAACAGGATGGCCTCTTCTTTGCAGTTGAAGGTGCCGCCCCCGCCGCGGCGGCTGAGCGCAGCAACCCTGCAGCAGCTCAACCCAGGGCAGAGCCATCTGGAGCAGACAGATTTTCTGTTTGTGCTTCTGGAGGAAGCGGGGCTGTTGTTGCCGGGAAGCCCGGTGCAGGTGGCAGCGGAAGCCCGTGCTGCCTTCTTGCGCCAGCCGCCGGCGACGCAGCTGGCCATCCTCTTCGACGCGTACTCGACGCAGCAGGGATGGCAGGAGGGCTGGGAGGTTCTGCGTCAGAATTCGCCCAACCTGAGCCTGCTTCGGCTGGCGTCGGCGCATCTATTCGATGTGCGGAGCAGACCAGAGGAGGTGGCGCTTGCTCTGCGCCAGCTGGCCAATCTGTTTCTGGCTGTGCTGGCCTGGCTGCCTGAAGAACGCTGGATTTCGGTGCAAGAACTGGAAAAATTGCTCTTCCACCTGAACCCAAAGTTCGACGAGCAGTGGCTGCCCGACCGGGCCTACAACTCGGTGGCGAGCTGGTTTTTGAGCTGGCAGGGTCAGATGCTCGGCGACTCCTTTCCGGATTGGCAACGTTTTCAGGGTGCCGTGCTTTCCACACTCCTGCAAGGACCTCTGGTCTGGTTGGGGCTGGTGGATCTGAACAAGGTTGACGGGGCACCCACCCATTTTTCTTTGCATGGGCTGGCCAGCCTGATGCGCAAAACGGGGAGGGCGATCGCACTCGATCGGACACAGGTGCAGACGGACAGTCAGCCACAGCCGCTCGCGCCGCCCCTGGTGGAAGGAGAGCAGATTCGACTGCATCAGCTGGCGGGAGCCGCCACCCTGCTGCTGGAGAAAATAGCGCTCCCGCTGGGGATGCACAACAGCGATCTGCTGTACCGGCTGGAGGTTGCACGGGTGCATACGGCCTTTGAAAGCGGTGCCACCCCAGAGACGTTGTTGTCAGAATGGGAAGCGTGTTTTGGGCAAGCGGCGCCTGACTCGTTGCGCGACGCGTTGCTGCACTGGTGGCAGGGCTATGGGGCTGCACGCATCTACCAAAACTTGACCCTGATCGAATGCAGCGACGAGTATGCGCTGCAGGAAGTGCGTGTCCTGGCGGCCAACCAGGGGATCCGAATGGCTGAATTGTCCAGCAATTCGGCGGTGATTCCCGTCGACAGCGTCGAGGCGTTGGTGACTGCCTTGCAGCGGGCCGGCCACACCCCCAAAGTGATGCAGCGTGGCAGCTGACCCCGCAGGAAGAGAGGCAAAGATGACGACTTCATCCAGTACAGCGCTGTTGAACACCTACCATGTCGACACCTTGTTCGAGCTGGCGGAGGCCAACGGACTGAACGCTTCTCTGGGGAAAAAAAAGCCCTCCAAAGGAGAGCTGGTGGCCCTCTTGCTCGGAGGGCTGTTCACCGCAGCGCGTGTGCAGGCAAGCTATGCCGCGCTTGGGGAGCCGGAGCGCACGGTGCTGAACTACCTTCTCTATCGGGGGGGCAGCATGCGCAAAGACGCCCTGGCGCGCGATCTGGTGCGGGGCGGGGTGGTGCAGCCGATCGACCGCCGTGTGAGGCAGTACACCACCGAAGTGCTCTACGCGCCCGGGGAGCGGGGCGCGCAGAGCGCGCCAGGCTCGCTGAAATGTCAGGATGTGCTGGCTCGGCTGACCCGCCTGGGGCTGGTCTTTTCGAGCCAGCTGGAATGGATGACGTTGCCGTACGCCTTGACATTGCATCCTGCGGCGTTGATCCTGGTGCCGCCCGCCGTGCAGGCCCATCTGCCCAAGGTCAACGAGTCGCCGATCCCCCTCCAGCCGCCGCAACCCAAGCAGACCCAGCAGCACCCACCGCTGCTGCGCAACCTGTTGCTGTACTGGGAGTATCTCCGCCAGAACCCGCTGCCGCTGCTGCGCAGCGGCTACCTGGGCAAACGGGCGATTCGCGCCATCAACCAAATTTTGTTGGATCCGGATCAAGCTGTCGACCACGCCGCCAGTGAAGGCGATGTGCCCATGCTGCTGAACCTGCGTGGCTGGCTGATGAGCTTGAAATTGGTCGAACAGAGCGAAGACAAACTGGTTGCGGTGACGGAGCCGAACCATCTGGTGCCGCCGTTCTGGACCCTCTCGACGCGCGCCCAGCAGCTCACACTGCTCCGCACGTTGATCGAGGTGCGTTTGTCGGGCGCGACCCCGTCGCGAGAGTCCTTCTGGTCGATCGACCCGCAGCAGGGGCTTGCGGGGTTGCTGCGGGTTTTGTTGGACGTGGGGACGAACTGGCAGGATGTGAAGGATCTGGCCCAACTGGCGCATGCCCGGGATGCGGGCTTTCTGGTGCCGCCGTTCGCCCGGCTGGGGCCGCAGCAAACAGTCAAGGTCTATCTGGGTGGGAATTTTATCCAGAGCCGCAGCCATCTGCTCGATGAGATGATGCTGCTGGAGGAATCCTTTGTCTACCAAATGACGACCGGGCCGCTTTTCCAACTGGGTCTGGTAGAACTGGGGGACTGGTCTTCCGCCAACGTCAAAGAGGAGGTGTTGATCCGGCTGACCGAGCAGGGCCGCCAGACTCTGCAGGATCTGGCGGACGCATACCCCGCAGAGGCGGATCTGGCAGGGAGCAGCCAGGATCAGGGACGGATCGTCGTGCAGCCGAATTTCCACGTTCTGGCTTTGGGCCCGGTGCCCACACGTCTGTTGGTGCGTCTGGGCCTTTGTGCGAAGCGCACCAAAGCAGATCACCATGTCTTTGAATACACCCTGACGCGCGAGTCGATCTATGCTGCGCAGCAGGCTGGCTTTGCCACAGACGCAGTGATTCAGTTGTTGGAGGAAGCCGCCGGCGGCGCGCTGCCCCAGAATGTGCGGCGCTCGTTGTGGGAGTGGGGGCAGCACCATGAGCGGATCGTCTTCCGCCCGGATGTCAGTTTGCTGCAGACAAAAGACGCTGCACAGCTGGAACGGCTGCTGGCAGATCCTGCGGTCAGCAGCCAGTTGGAACGTACATTGGCCCCGTCGATCGCCCTGCTCAAACCTCAGGCAGTGCGCGCACTCTCTGACACGTTGTTGGCACAGGGGATCCTGCCAGCGCTCACCGACGCCGACCTCGGACAGACGGACAACGACGTGGTGGTCCAGCCCGACGGTACGGTGCTCCTTGTCCACGCCGTTCCCAACCTTTTTCTGTTGGAACGGCTGGAACGGCTGGCTGAGGTGGACGGGCAGGGGCTCTGGCGGCTGACCGAGCAGAAGATCGGCCAGCGTGGGTACGGGCGAGAAGCGACGCTGGCCAGTTTACAGGAACTGGCCAGCCTGCACCGCGGCCGGCTGCCGGAGGCTGTGGTCTCCACCGTCAAGCGGTGGGGGGGCTTCTATGGGGAGGTTGTGGCTGCCCACGTAGCCCTGTTCGAATTTGAGAGCAGGGCGCATCTGGCCGCTGCGCGCGAAGACCCCCTGTTGAAACAGCTGCTGGTTCCCTTCAACGCAGGCGAGCGGGCTCTGGCTCTGGCGCCAGCCGAGCGGTTTGCCGAAGTGCGACAGCGGCTGGGCGAGCTGGGGGTGCAGGATGGGCGCAAGTGGCCAGAACTCCGGTCATCGGATTGAGCGAGGGGGGGCACGATGAATGTCATGAAAGTCTGGTGGGTGATTGGTCTGGGGGTGTGGCTGTGGTGGGGCCAGCCGGTCACTGCCCAGCCCGGCCCGGCGAGGGCCGACGACAGCACGATCGTCCAGGAGGCCCTGCTGCATGACAGCCGCAGCGATCTCTATCGATCCCCCCTGGGGGCCCAGCCTGCCGGGCAGTCGGTGACGCTGCGGCTGCGCACCGCCGCCGACGATGTGCGCCAGGTCCATCTGCAGTGGGGAAGTGTGCGCGACGGCACCTTGCGCGCCAGGGTGCTGCAGGCGGTGGCCAGCGATGCAGAATACACCTGGTGGGAGACGACGATCGAGGGCACTCCCGCGGTCGATGTGCTCTCTTACCTGTTTGTTGTGCAAGAGGGCGACACGGTGCTCTACTACGCCGACGACCCACGGCTGGACGGCGGAGCCGGGCAGGTCTACTCGACAGACCCTGCCCTCGACCAGGGGTGGAACCTCTACCTGTATGACCCAGCGTTTGTGGCGCCGGGCTGGGCGGCCGATGCGACGATCTACCAGATCTTCCCAGACCGGTTTCGCAACGGAGAACCGAAGAACGACCCCACCGCACAGGATTGGTTCTATCCCGAAGAATGTGGTGGACGAGCCCGCCCGATCACCCCTTGGAACAGCCTGGTGCCCGATCCGGAGCCCAACGACCCGGGCCGCAACCCGACCTGGCATGGCAGCTACAACTGTACCTTCTACGGCGGGGATCTGCAAGGGGTCTGGGAGCAGTTGGACTACCTGCAGGCGCTGGGGGTGACCACCCTCTATTTCAACCCGATCTTTGATTCCCCCTCCAATCACAAATACGACGGACGGGACTATCGACAGGTCGACGAACATCTGGCGTTGGTCGGCGACCCGGCGGGGAGCAACCAATTTTTTGTCGAACTGGCCGCTGCGTTGGCAGAACGTGGCATGAACCTGATTTTGGATGGGGTTCCCAACCACACCTCGAGCGACAGCCCGCTTTTTGATCGCTACGCCCGCCATCCTGGGGTGGGGGCCTGTGAGCAGGTTGCCAGCCCGGTGCGCAGCTGGTACTTTTTCGACCCGGCCCGCCCGGCTGGCAGCGCTCCCTGTGCCGGGGAGGCCGCCTACCGTGGCTGGTTCAATGTGGCCACCCTGCCGCAGCTGGACACCGCCCATCCGGAGGTGGTCGAGAGCTGGATCGGCGCCGACGGCATTGCGACCCGCTGGCTGGGGGTGGCTGGCGTGGCTGGCTGGCGGATCGATGTGGTGCCAGATGTTGTCGGCATCAACCCCCGTTTTTTTGCGCAGATGCGCCAGGCGGTCAAAACCGCCCACCCGGAGGCCTTGTTGATCTCCGAGACCTGGCGTGAGCAGGATGCTCGGCTGCGGGTCTTGGGGGATGAATTTGACACGACGATGAACTATCGTTTTCGGCAGGCGGTGCTTGGTTTTTTGCGGGACAGCGATTTTCGTGACAACGACGGCAGCCTGCCGGCGCTCTCTGCCCGTGAATTTGAGTCTGCCCTGCGTGCAATCCAGGAGGATTATCCGCCTGCTGCGTTTGCTACGGCGATGAACCTGCTTTCTTCGCACGATGTCAACCGGGCGGTCCGTGTGCTCGACCCTGACGGCCTCGGCGAGCAGAGTGGGTTTGTGGAGGGGCGTGCTCGGCTGGCGTTGGCGGCGGTGCTGCAGTTCACCCTGCCCGGTGCACCGACTCTCTACTACGGCGACGAAGTGGGGTTGGTCGGGTTTGGCAGCGACGTCGGCCGCGATGACCCCTACAACCGCCAGCCTTATCCTTGGCCCGATGCTGCCGGCTATGACCGCCTCCCTGGCTGGCGACAGCAGGACCTGGCTCTGCTGGAGCACTATCGTCGGCTAGGCCAGCTGCGTCGGCAGCACAGTTTTTTGCGGACAGGCTCCTGGGAAACGCTCTGGGTGGACGATGCCGGGCTGATCGTGTACGGGCGCAAAAATGCGGAAGGGGCAGCGCTGGTGGCGGTCAACCGCAGCCCAGCCACACAGCGGGTCAGCCTCAATCTGACCGGCTATCTGCCCTGGGGGGCAGCGCTGCAGGATCCGTTTGGGAGCGCCGAGCTGACGGTGGGGGAGCTGGGCCAGTTTCAATTTGCTGTGCCTGCGCTGGGCTACCAGCTGTGGGTGACCGAGGGCGGGGTCGACCTTGCGGTGCCGGGGGCGCCCGCGGTGCTGGCCAGCGCGGAGGCAAAGCACACCATCACACTGACCTTGCAAGGAGACGCCGGGGCGGAACGGTACATTCTTCAGCGCTCGCGGGTCGACGGCGGCTACCAGGATGTGGCCGAGCTGCCGGCTGGGAGCGGCGCTGTACACTTTGTGGAGCGTGGGCTGGAGAACGGTGTCCCTTACTGGTATCGGGCGGTTGCAGTCAGCGCGAGGGGACTGCGCAGCGTTCCTGGGGCCGCAGTGGCGTTGATCCCCCATGCCTCCATCCAGTCGGTCGTGCTGGAGGAGCCGTGGGTGTTGCAGCATACCGTCAGCGCGATCGAGCCGACAGAGGAGATGCGGGCTGTGGTCTTGATCGACGGGGGGAACGCTGGCCGCGGGGAGCTGCTTGTCCAGGCAGGCTGGGCGGCTGCTGGCAGCGAGGGCTGGAAGTGGGTGACAGCCGACTCTGTTGCGGACAGCCAGGGAGGGGCAGATCGCTATGTCGCCCGTCTGCTCCCGGCTGCGGCTGGCCGTTATACCGTCCGTTGGCGGGCTTCGACGACAGGGGGGCGTGAATGGATCTTCTCGGAGAAGACAGGGCAGCTGCAGGTTGCTGCCAGCCCGGACCGGACAGCCCCCAACCCGCCGTTTCGGCTCGACGAGATGGCCCGTTCTGGAGCGCTGATCGCGATCGCGATCCGTGCCTCGCGGCCAGCGGATCTCTTTGCCTACCGCGTCTGTCGCACCGATCTGAGTGCAAACGAGGCTGCGTGTGCCACCCAGGTCGATCTGGCCAGAGCGTCCAACATCTTCACGGATACCTCGGTGACGGCTGGCCACACCTACCGGTACAGTGTGCAGCTGGTGGACAACGCCTTCAATGTCTCGCCTCCTTCGCACCCGCTCACCCTGACCGCCGAGCTGAGCGAGGTGGAGGTCACCTGGCGGGTGCGGGTGCCGGCAGAGACGCCGGCAGCCGACAGCCTGTTTATCGCTGGCGACAACCTCGATGCGTTTTTGGCGGCCTACAACCCTGGTCTGACCCCGATGGTGCCGGCGGGGGAGCAGATCTGGGAATTTACGGCCACGCTCCAAGAAGGAACCCGGCTGCAGTACAAATATACGCGCGGCAGTTGGGAAAGTGTCGAGCAGTGGGGGTCGATCAGCGGGTATACCAACCGTCAGCTGACGGTGGTCAAAGGAGCCGACGGGCAGATGCTGGTCGACGACACAGCGACCGACTGGGGGGAGGAGGGGCCAGATGACCGCCGGGCGGTCCAGTTCTGGCGAGACCCGTTGGTCACAGCCGTGGAGCCTGCCGCAGAGAGCAGGGGGGCTGCGCCGGCTGCGATCCAGGTCGACTTTTCCATTGCAGCGACTGCGGTGGACGCGGATCGGACGGCGGTGATCGTCGTGGTGGATTCAAAGGGGCGGGCAGTGGCTGGGACGGTCACCCAGCTGGGAGAACGCCGTTTTGTCTTCACGCCGTCGGCACCCTTGCTGCCGGACAGCTACACCGCGACCGCTTTCCAGGTCGAACAGACGACGGCGATGTTGCACCCCTACACGTGGCGTTTTGTGGTGGAAGAGTCCTGAAAGGATGAAAAAAGATGGATGTCGAGCGCTATCGCGTGCCTCCGGGCAGCCGGGTGGAGTTGTCGGAGTGGGATCCAGAGGATCAACAGCTCTACAACGGAAGCAAAGAGAAGGGCAAGAAGGCCTTGCTGCCACTCAACCGGAGGCTGGAAACCTTGCAGGAGCTGTTGTATGCCGAGAACAAGCACAGGCTGCTGGTCGTGCTGCAGGGGGCAGACACCGCCGGCAAAGACGGCACGATTCGCCATGTCTTTGAGGGGGTCAACCCCCAGGGGGTCAAGGTTGCCAGCTTCAAAGTTCCGACCCCGGTCGAGCTGGCCCACGACTATCTCTGGCGCGTCCATCAGCAGATGCCGGGACGGGGAGAAATTGTCATCTTCAACCGCAGCCACTACGAGGATGTGTTGGTCGTGCGTGTGCACAACCTGGTGGCTGGCGAGGTCTGGCAGCGGCGCTACGAACAGATCAACGCTTTTGAAGCGATGTTGGCGGACGAGGGGACGACGATCCTCAAATTTTTTCTGCACATCAGCAAAGAGGAGCAGAAAAAACGACTGGAGGAGCGGCTGACGGACCGCAAGAAACAGTGGAAATTCTCGCGGGGGGATCTGGCCGAGCGCCAGCATTGGGATCGGTACACGGAAGCGTATGAGGCGATGCTGAGCAAAACCAGCACTGCGCAGGCACCCTGGTATATTGTGCCGGCCAATCGCAAATGGTACCGGAATTTGGTTGTCTCGCAGGTGATTTTGGCTGCGTTGGAGCGTCTGGAGATGCGCTACCCGGAGCCGGAATCCGGGCTGGATGCGGTGGTGATCGAATGAACAGCGGGCACTGGGCCAACCTGATCGGGCTGGCAGTGCCCGCTGTTCATGTGATCGCGCGCTCAGACGCCGGCATTGGCGCCTGCGGCCACCGCAAGCATCCCCAGAACGCCGATAATTCCTACAATCAACATGACATAAAAAACGGCAGAGTACCCAGATTCGTCGTTCATTGTTGAAATCCTTTGTGTCCAGTGGCTGTCCGAGTGGTCTTCTACAGCGCCAAAGCGGCGTTGCAGAGATCGGGCGGTTCTGCGACGGGTGGGGCAAGGATTGAGACGAACCGGGATCTACAGAAGAAGACGGGGTGTGCGGCAAAAAGTTACGCTGATTTTGGGCAGTTTGAGGGGATCGAGCAGGACGTGCGACAATAGGGGGGCAGCCAAGAAGTGCGAGAGAGGAGTGTGGGAGCTGTGGAGGAGAAAGGGACAACGATAGCGCAGCCGGCAGAAAAGATGCGGTATCTTTCCGAGCTGGCAGTCTTTCAGGATCTCTCTGCGCGTGAGATGGAGGAGCTGAATCGGATCATTACGATGAGCACGGTGACGAAGGGGCGTGTTTTTTACCGTCCGGAGGAACCTGGGGAGGTGCTCTTCATTTTGAAGGAAGGGAGGGTGCAGCTGTATCGGATCAGCCCGGAGGGCAAGAAGCTGGTGATCACGACGCTGGGGGCGCACACCTTGTTTGGGGAGATGGGGTTGTTGGGGGCCAAGATGCAAAACACCTTTGCTGAGGCTGTGGAGGACTGTCTGATCTGTGTCATGAATCGCAGCGACCTGGAGCGGTTGATTCTCAGCAAACCGCAGGTGGCGCTGCGCATTCTGGAAGTGACGGGGCGTCGGCTGCGTGACGCTGAGGAGCGGCTGGAAAACATGGCCTTCAAAGGGATCCCGGCGCGTCTGGCCAGCATCCTGATTCGGCTCTCCGAGGAACAAAAGAGCCATGAAATCACCGGCTTCACCCACCAGGATCTGGCGGAGAGTGTCGGCACCTACCGGGAGACCGCAACTCAGGTCCTCAACGATCTCAAGGCTTCGGGCTGTATTGAGATTGGCCGGAAGCGCATTACGATTCTGGACATAGACGCCCTCGGGGCCATTGCTGCGGGGTGAGGGAAGCGGCTCTGAGTTTGGATTGTCAGCCAACTCAGTTGACATTTGGCCCAAACGTCGCTAAAATCCAGGATGTAGCAATTGTTGTGTGCGTGGGGTGCTCTCTGTGAGCACCGACCAATAGCCGCCCAAAAGCTGGCTGCAGCGTCTTTTTCAAACATGTCTGACCCAAGATAGATTGCCAACGTTCAGGAGGTTTTGTCATGACCCATGTAATTTTTGACCTGTGCATTCGCGATGGTGCCTGTGCCGAGGTTTGTCCGGTAGAATGTATTGTTCCTGGCCAGCCAGAAGACGAATGGCCCTGGTTCTACATCGACCCAGACACCTGCATCGACTGTGGCGCCTGTGTGCCCGAATGCCCGGTGGATGCGATCCTGCCTGAGGAGGACCTCCCAGAAGAGTATCAATACACGACCGAGCTCAACGCGCTCTTTTTCTCGGAAGGTCCTGGCTACACTGCGTTGGGCAAGGGCAAGTAGTCTGACCTTTGCGTTTTCCGCTCTGAAGGAAAGAACCTCTGCCTGCAGGGGTTCTTTTTTTATCAAAAGAATTGATTCCTATGCAGACTGAGTTGAATCCTGAGTTGAATCCTGAGTTGAATCCTGAGTTGAATCCTGTCGGTGGGCCTGACTGGTCGGATATCCAGCGGGCGCTTGTGATTGTGGCCCATCCTGACGACGCAGATTTCATCTGTGGTGGGACCTGTATCCAGATGGCCCGTCGGGGCATTGAGGTGACCTATCTGGTGTTGACGAACGGCGACAAAGGCAACCACAACCCAGAGATCACCCGAAACCAGCTGATTGCCATGCGCCAGATCGAACAGCGCAAAGCTGCCAGCTTGTGTGGTATTCGAGAGGTACTTTTTATGGGGGAGGAGGATGGTTTTCTCCGTCCTGACCGTTCAATTCGCAAACGGGTGACCCAGGCCATTCGTCGGATTCGTCCTGAGCTGATCATCTCTACCCATCCCGACCGATATTTTGTCGGGGAGGGCTATATCAACCATCCAGACCATCGCAACGCGGGTCTGGTGGCGATCGAGGCGATTTTCCCGGCGGCTGACAACCCGATGTTTTACCCAGACATGGCGGATGAGGGGTATCACCCGCATAAAATTAAATATCTGTATATACACGGCCACGACGCTCCCTCGTTGCGGGTGGACATCACGGCCGAGCTGACGACCAAGATAGAGGCGATCCTCTGTCACAGTTCGCAGTTCAGAGATCCGGAGGGGGCGCGGCAGCGCTGGTTGGAGAGCTGGGGGGAGCGGCAGGAGGATGGGAGTCTCCGGTATTTTGAGCCATTCAAGGTGATGAAATTTGGCTGAAGAACCCCCAGTGGCTGCTGGTCACCCTTTGAGCCCTGACGTTGCAATTCCTTCGATGAAGGTTTGCTGGGTAAAAAAGTAGAGCACCACCACGGGTGCCATGGTGAGCACCGAGCCCGCCATTTGCAGATGAAACTGGGCACCGGCCTCGTCGGCGAACGCGAAAAATCCGTAGGTGATCGGCCGCCATTCTGGCGTGGTGGTGACCAGAATCGGCCAGGCCAGTGCGTTCCAGGAGCCGATGAAGCCGAAGAGCAGCAGTGTCATCAAGGCTGCTTTGGAAAGGGGCACGACGATCTGCAGCAGATAGCGCAGGTGGCTGGCCCCGTCGATCTGGGCAGAATCCCACAGGTCGTTGGGCACCTGCAGGAAAAACTGGCGGAGCAGAAAGATGCTGAAGGCACTGGCCATGAAGGGCACGGTCAGCGCTGGCCAGTTGTTGATCCAGGGGACAGGTCCGACCCGCCCCAGCCAGGAGACCGTGATGAAATTGGGGACCCAGGTGATCGCCTCGGGCAGCATCAAAGTGGCCAGCAGCAGGCTGAAGAGCAGGTTTTTGCCCCAAAATTCCATGCGGGCAAAGGCGTAGGCGGCCAGGGTACAAAAGAGCAGCTCACCTGCCACGGTGATTGCAGCGATGCGGACGCTGTTCCAGAAATAACTCGAAAAATTGCCCTGGTTCCAGGCATCCAGGTAGTTGTTCCATTGGGGGGTGCGGGGCAGCCAGGCCCCGCCGTTGGCTTCGGTCAGGTTCATCAGGGAGACGCTGATCGTGTACAGAAAGGGGAGGAGGGCCACGACAGCGCCCAGTGTCAGCAGCGCGTAGGTGCCGGCCAGACGCAGCGTCGTCTGGGAGGGGGGCTGACGGCGTGGTCGGGCGAAGGGGCTGGGGCTTCTGTCAGCCATAGTGCACCCGTTGGGCGGCGATCCGGTTGTTGACAACCGTCAGCAGCAGGATCGCCAGCAAGAGCAAGATGGCCAGGGCAGAGGCGTATCCGTAGCGGGTATCGCGCTGGAACGCCTGAAAGATCACAACGCTGGCGGTGTCGGTCGTGCCCAGTGCGGCCCCGGTGCGCAACACGTAGATGTGGTTGAACGCTTTGAAGGTGCCGATCACCGAGTAGAGTGTCAAAAAATAGAGGGTGGGCGAGAGGAGGGGGAGCGTGATGTGGCGAAATTGTGGCCAGCGCCCGGCGCCGTCGATGGCGGCTGCCTCGTACAGCTCGCGAGGGATGTTGCTGAGGCCAGCCAAAAAGACGACCGTGTTGAAACCAAAAAAGGTCCAGACCCCGTAGAGCATGATCACGGCCAGGGCCAGGCTGGGGCCTGCCAGCCATTCTGGCAGATGCAGACCAGGCAGCATCAGGGTGAACAGTCCGGCGGGCTCGTTGATCCAGTTCAGTGGCGGCAGACCTGCGGCGGCCAGCAGGGTATTGGCTGGGGCGGTCGGTCGATTGGAGAAGAGGATCTTGAAAACGGCGGCAGTCCCCACAAAAGGAGCGATATAGGGCAGAAAGTAGATGACCCGGAAGAGGCTGCGTCCCCGGATCTCCTGAAAGAGCAGCACTGCCAGCACGAGTGCGACAAGCAGCTGGGGGGGGATCGTGCCGAGCGAGTAGTAAAAGGTTGTCTGCAGCGCCTGCCACCATTGGCGGTCGCCCTGGGCCAGGACACGGGGGGCTTCGGCGATCAGAAGCCAGGCCCCCAGCATGAGCAGGGTGGCTCCCCCAAGCCGTGCCAGCACACTGGCCATCGCTGTCCGGTGGCTGGCGCTTGTCCACACCCACCAGGAAGAGGCCAGCAACAGAAACCCCATACTGATGAGGAGCAGCTGCGCCTGGATGTCAAACTGTTCACCTTGTGCCAGTGCTTCGGCGGCTGCTGTTTGCAGCTCTGCCCAGACCAGCCAGCCGATCGACGCAGCGAGGACGGTGAGGAGTGTGGCGGCCACAAAGGGGGTCAGAAAGCTGCGGGCAGGACGGTGGCGGCCACGAGTTCGCTCGATCCACCAGAGGCTTGCTGGGAGGAGAGCCAACAGCGCTGCTGCCAGCCACAAGAGCAGGCTGGCTTGCGGGTGGCCGAGCGCTTCGCCGAGCAGCTGGCGGAAGGTCTCTGGGGTGTTGCGCGCCCCGCGCATCTGACTGGGAATTTCCAACAGCAGCGGCAACAGGCGGAACACCCAGCCGATCAGGGTGGCTGCAAACAGCCCGAGGGCAACGCCAGGCAAGGCCCAGGGCCAGTAGCGGCTGCGCTGCTCGCGGGCGCTGCGCGCGCCGTGCCAGAGCAGACGGCCGGCGACCGCCAACAGAAGGAGGCTTCCCCAGAAGCCGAGCAGATAGGAGAACTCTCCGACCGCTTGCAGATAATTGCCCAGCCCGTCAAAGGTGCCAGGGATGCGGTTGAGCCCCCGATGGGTGCTCATGAAGGCGGCAAAGAAGAGGGGGAAAATGCCGAAGAGTCCAACGATCAGGAATGCAGGCAGCAGAAAGAGATAAGCCAGCAGGGCCTCGCGCAGCTTGCGGGCTTGGCGCCCGTTCAACGGGCTGTGCCGGGGTGCTGTAAGAAACGATTTCTGCATACCAGTGGATGGAGATGTCGACTTCTCGTTCAAGCGCACGTCAGCCATAGAGCTGTCACCCATGCAGTTGTCCTACCGGATTGCAACCAGCTGCCGCAGGGATGATCTTGGCTGCAGCGCCTCTTGTGCGTTCTTTTTTGCAGAAAAAGCATGGTTTGTACAGACCAAAGACCCTGCTGACGTTCAGTATAGTAGAGCACCCTCGATGTGTCAATTGTGTGCCGGTCAGAAGGGGGGCTTTGCGATCAAGAGGAGTGCCCGCCCTGCAACGAATGCGATCGAACGATTTGGGCATTGGTCAGAATCGTCTTACACTGTCCAAAGTAAAAAACAGTGCGCAAATTTTCTCAGAAAGGGCGAGCCATTTTATGCAGCCAATCCTGGCCATTGTGGATACCGATATCATGTGCGGCAAAGACGAGACCGCACGCGAGCAGATGTTGCACAATCTGCGTCACTATCGGGGCAACGGGGTCAAACCGTTGTGGACCAACTGGCTGCGTCAGCGTGCCGACCTGCGTTTCACCTGCCTGATCCACGACGTAGCGGCCTTCAACAAGTTTATGCTCGACGTCGTGCGCAGTGTCGACGGCGTGCGTGAGACCAGCACCCTGCTGAGTCTGGGGGGGCGTGCCGACATCGACACCCTGCTCGAACTGGAGATGGAGGTCAGCACCAACAACATGGTGGCTGTCAATGTCATGATCGACGTCCAGCCGGGCATGGATCGCCGCTGTTTCCAAGCGCTGCTTGACCTGCCCCGCCATCCTGAAGTCAAACGAGTCTGGCTGCTCAACTGTTACCACAGCCAGGACGCCGACCTGATGCTGCTGCTGCTTGGCAAGAAGCCGAGCTCCATCACAGGCTATGTCATGAGCTGGGTCCGCACTGCCCCTGGGGTCATCGACACCGAATTACAGACGGTGATGGACTGGCGCTGGCTGGCCAGCTCCCAGGATATCGTCGATCTGGCTGAACTCTTTTTCACCCGTGTCGCCTTGGATACCGAGTAGGGTGGCCTGGACAAAACGATGGCTGAGCGCTCGAAAACGGCCCCAGTCTCCCCACGCTGCCCACTGCAGACCGACCTGGTCGAGCGCGGCTGCTGTGTCTGCCAGCTGGTGTGACGGCTGCCACTGCCAGCCACGGATCGATTCTGCCGGGTCCTGGGGGGCCAATACGCTCTCCGGTGCCATGCAGACCAGAAAGTGATAGGTTGCAAAAGAGACGCTCCCCAGCGTGCGATGGTGCAGTGCATACGCCAGCACGCCGAGAAAACGTTCCAGCCGCACCTGGCCAGCCTCTTCCCCGACGACCAGCCCGGTTTCTTCGTAAATCTCCCGCTTCAAGGTCTCGACCACCGGCTCGCCGGTGTGGATTCCCCCGGTCGGCAGGCGGTAGACCTCCTCTGGGTAAAAGGTTTTGCTGTGCAGCAAAACTCCCTCGGCCGGGTCACCGCAGTGCAGGACATAGCAGATTTCGGCACGGCGGCCGTTGGCGGCCAGCAGCTGGTTTTCTCCGGTCAGGAAGGGATCGTCGACTGCCAGGACAGTCTGCGCCCGGCGGGCAGAAGGCCAGCGCGCGCACAGCTGTGCCACTTCGCCTGGATCGACCGACAAGGTCAAGGGATCTGTCGCCGCGTGCGGCGAGTTCCCTCCTCTTTCCGGCGCGGGGAGGGGCAGCTGCTGCGCCAGAAGGTCGTTGGCTTCCTGCTGGTTGACAGTGGATGGCATTGTGTGAGCGGACTCCTTTGTGCGGACAAAATCCAACAACGATCGGACAGGTGTGCAGGCTGTTGCCAGAGGTGGCGGCGTATCGACGGCGGGCCAGTCTGTCAAGAGCCCAAAAAAGAGTGTATGGCCATGAAACGGATTGTGCAAATTGCCTTTGGGCGCAGGCTATCGACACCGGCTGCAAAATTTGCTAGAATGGAGGGGCAGGGCACGGTGCAAAGCAGGCGTTTCAAGCCCTGTGCGTGGTGTTGAAGAGCAGGCGAATCTGTCTGAGAAAGCAGAGAAAAAGCATGCGTACACAACGGAAAAGTGTCTGGGGAAGCCGGGGATGGGTCGGTCTGTTGACACTGTTCATGAGCCTGGCGTTGGCCGGGGCTGTCTATGCGGGCGAATATGTGGAGGAGGAGATCTATCGGCTGGCGGCGGGGCAGGTGATTGCTGGGGATCTCTATGTCACGGCCAGTGAAATCTACATTGATGGCACGGTGGAGGGGGATCTGGTGGGGGCGGGGGGATACATTGAAGTCAACGGGGAGGTGACGCAGGATCTCATCGTGGCTGGCGGTGGGATTGTGGTCAACGGCCAGGTTGGCGACGATCTGCGTGCGGCGGGGGGAGGCATCACGGTGGCTGGCCAGGTTGGGGGGGATGTTCTCGTTGCGGGAGGAGGTGTCTGGTTTCCTGGGGCGCCGAGTTGGTCGATCCCGGTAGACGGGCGTTCGATCGAACAGGGTGTACGTCTTTTGGAGAGCGCGCAGATTGGTGGGGATGTGAGTTTGGTCGGCGGCACTGGGGAAGTTGCGGGGAGGATTGGGGGCAACCTTCAGGTGGGGATGGGGCAGTTGACCTTGGCTGCGACGGTTGGCGGCGACGCCACGGTCTACGCCAATGAGTTGTCGGTCAGCGAGGCTGCCCAGATTGCCGGGGCCTTCAACTACCGGACGGACCGTGCTACGGAGATCCCGGCCGAGGTTGCTCCGACCGTGACGCTGTTGCCGCCGGAGGAGGTTGCGCCTGTGGAGCCGCCTCCTCCGCTGGGCGAGCAGTGGGTGGGGTGGGGGCTGCAGCTGGTGCGGATGCTGGCCGGTTTTGTGATTTTTGGCTGGCTGCTGTTGCGTCTGGCGCCGACCTGGAGTGAGCGGGTGGTGGCGCAGATGGGCGGGAGGCCCTGGAGGATGGCGGGTGTTGCGCTGCTGGCTGTGGTTGCCTTTGTGCCTTTGACGTTGCTGGCGGTTGGCGTGAGTGCGCTTTTCTGGGGATTCTTTCCGGGCGGCCTGGCGGTCGGTCTGTTTTTGTTTGGGCTGTGGGGGGTTTTGTGGTTTGGCAGCCCGTTGTTGACCGGGTACTGTCTGGGGCGTGCGGTGCTGGCCGGGCGTCCTGCGCTGTTGCAGGTGTGGGTGGGGGCCGCGGCGATTGTGGTGGTGGCTGAGGCCGCTGGTTGGATTCCGCTGGTGGGAGGGCTGTTGGGCTGGCTGATCAGGGTCGGCAGCTTTGGCTATGCGGTTGCGGCCATTTTGTCTGACCGTCCTGGATCTGTGCATCCGCCTGCGGCCTACGGCTAGAGGGCGTCAGCCCTGTGGGAAGAGCGTGGCACGGTCCGCCGGGCAGCCCACAACCTGGCGGATCGTGCTTGAGAGGTTGGCTCAATCTTCGGCCAGGACGATCAAAAAATCATCTGGGGTGAACTGGATTTTTTCGACCTTGTTGGGGTTGAGTTTGACGCCATATTGGCGTTCTGGATTGCTGCTGTGGCGCATCAGACGGTAGCCGATAGCGGCCTCGTTGTGTCGGCGTGCAGCCTCGACCAAGGTATAAAAGTTCAGGGGGTGTTGGGTGTGGACATACTCTCCGATGGGTTTGAGATAGATTTCAGAGCCATCCACGTCCAGCAGGTCGTCGAAGAGATCGTTGAGCTGGGGATTTTCGGAGATCTGAGCCAGCAGCAGGCTGACCATCTGCTGGCTGACCACAAAATCGTCGGTCTGCGTCACAGCGGCCAGTTTGCGGTTGCGGGTGTCCATCATCTCGCTGGTGATTGAGACAGTGCAGTGCAGTTGTTCGCAGAGATTGCGCAGGTGGAGCAACGTGAACAGGGTGCGTTCGTCGGCTTCTTGGGTAGTGTGCAGCTTTGAGGGGCTGAGCACGAGAATCTGGGTATAGGAGGGGATGTCCAGGCTTTCCAGCACCGTGCGGCTGGAGGTGTCGCCGTTTTGGTATTGGATCCGCAGGTTGGAAGATTCTTCCCAGAGAACTTCTTGGCGCCAGAGGGTTTCCTCCATTTCGTCGACCACTGTGACGGAAGAGCCGGGTGCGACATAGCGTCCGAGTTCGGCCAGGATGAAGGGGGCGCGGTGGTTCCAGCCCAGGAGCAAGATCTGGCGCTGTTGGATGCCGCGGTAGTAGGTCTGGGCGAGGATGGCCTCTTCGGCGATCGCCTGGGGGGGCATTTCGGTCAGGCGAATGGTATCGTCGTCTGCGCTGATCACGGCCAGCCTATCGCCGGCTTCGATCGGTGTGGTCAGCGGCGGGTTGAGCAGGGTTGGCCCATGGGCTTTGTGCAGCCCGATGGCTGCGGACTCTGCGTAGGCGAACAGGGCATCGGCAAAGGTCTTGCCGGTCAGCCCTGGTTCGGCTTTGAAGTAGATCTCATCGCCGTCAAAATCGAACAGTTCTGTGTAGACGCTGGAGAGGCCCGGCTGCAGGCTGGTCTGGACGGTCAGCCGGGCCAGCAGGTCGTTGACCATCACGATCGTCACCTTGTCCTTGCCGATCATCTTGGCGACCGAGCGGTTGCGGACATCTTGGAGAGAGGTGACGATCTGACAGGTGTGTTGGGTAGGTGGCAGATTTTTGGTCAAGGCCAGCAGGGTTTTGAGGACAGCGCCGTCTGGGGAGTCGGTTTCTGGGGGAAGCAGAATGATCGAGCGTGCGCTGTACGGGTTGACAAGGTCCAGGTCGTTGGGTTCGGTGGCTGACCCAGAGCGGATCACCAGCCGGGTATTTTTCAGATCTTTCACCTGCTCGCGCAGCTGGTCTTCCATTTCCACCTTGTCGGCGTCACCCAAAATGGCGATGACAGGGCGTCGTTGGTTGGCATTGGCGACGACCAGCTCGGCCACGACGGTGAAAATCTGTGAAGACCAGCCCAAGATGATTGTATGGTTCTGTTCGAGCACGAAGGAGCGCCCTTTGCGCAGCTGTTGCAGCCGCTCTTCGATGCCGGCGGTAATCAAACCGATCAGGGTGCTGACCAGCAAAATGCCCATCATGGCGACAGTAAAATTTTCCAGTTTGAACGTCCAGCTGCCGCCTTCTTCTGCCAGCCCAGGTTGGAGCACCGTGCCCAGGTTCATCCAGAAGAGATCGCTGAACGAGCCTTGATCGCCGCGCGAATCTTCCAGGACTTGTGCGGTCAGTTTCATACTGGCCGAAGAGATCAGGACGACCAGCAGCGAAGTCAGCATCAGCCAGAGGATCAACACGATAGCACCCTTTGCCATCAGATTGTCGAACCAGTATTTGAATTTGTCGAAGAGTGTAACCTTGCGCATCTCTGTCAACCTTTTGGACGTTTGTTCAACCGCACGGCAGGGAAAGCAGGATTTGGGGATCAGCTCTGCCTGCGCACGGCGTCACACTGTACATGAAAAATAGTTTGAAAGACAAATTATACTGTTCATCTGCTGAACTGTAAATTTCTGAAATTGTTCTGGTTGCCCCCCAATCGTGTTCTGTGGCTGGCCAGCAGGTCATATGGCCAGGGCGCTGTTTTGTGGTACAATGGGTGCAGGTGGGGAAACGCACCGGGCAGCGTCTGCGTGGCCTGCTCTGGCTGAACGGCTCGACAGGTCAACGCTTTGTACAAAGCGCCCCAAACGGTCTTTTTTGCCAGATTGACAGTTAGACAGATTGCGGTAAACTGAAAAAATCGAGTAGATTCACGGATTTTTAGGGCGCTCCATGAAAAAAATTGTCGTCGCCAATCAGAAAGGTGGAGTTGCCAAAACCACGACGGCTGTTCATCTGGCTGTTGGGCTGGCATTGGCTGGCAAGCGCACATTGCTGGTCGACATGGACCCACAGGCCAATGCAACGTTTCTGGTGCTGGGCAATGAGCCGGAGGCGGAGAGCGTCTACGACCTCTTGCTGTGTGGCCGGCGCGCGTTGGAGGTGGTACAGGCCACCCGGCGTCCGCTGCTGGAGATAGTGCCGAGCAATGTGAAGCTGGCTGCTGCGGAGCGGGAACTTGTCGGCACAGTGGAGGGGCAGAAACGGCTGCGTGCCAGCTTGAGTGAGCTGGATGGGCTGGATCGCTACGACTATATGATTGTCGATGCGCCGCCGTCGCTGGGGTTGTTGACGATCAACGCCCTGGCGGCGGCCGATGAAGTGCTGATCCCGGTTCCTTCGAGCATTTTTGCGCTCAAAGGAATCCAGCAGCTGGAGGAGACGATCAAAATGGTGCGCCGTGAGCTCTCCTGCCCCTGGTTGCATATCAGCGGTGTGCTGTTGACCGTGTACGAAAACACCCATGTCGCACGCGATGTGCGGGCTGCGGTCGAGGAACGCTTCGGCAGCATTGTTTATCGTGCTGCGATTCCCAAAACGGTCAAATTTGAGGAGTCGCATGGAAGAGCCTTGAGTCTGTTTGAATATGCCCCTGACCATGCAGCGGCATTGGCCTATCGATCATTCGTAGAGGAGGTTTTACACCGTGGCTACACGTAAACGAACGGGTGGGTTGGGAGAGAACAGCGCATTCACCACCCCCAGCGAATCTTCGCCGATTCGTCCTGAAGAGGAGACGCCTGAGTTGAACGAGGCGGCAGAGGTTGTTGTGGAAGAGGGAGGGCCAGCCGCAGCAGAGACAACGGCGGCGGTCACAGAAGCTGCCGAAACAAAGGACGTACACCCAGGACATGGTCTCCATCTCCCGAACCTCAAAGAAGTGAAGATGCCAAACCTGGGCGAGGTCAAGATGCCGAACCTGGGCGAGGTCAAGATGCCAGACTTGGGCGAGGTCAAGATGCCAGACCTGGGTGCCATGAGAGCGCAGGGGGAAGCCAATGTCCGGCACTGGGTCGATGGTGGCACTGAAAAATCGTCTGCGGCTGCGCGTTGGGGTGTGACTGCAGGGGCTGCACTGGCAGGGGGTGTGGTGGGTGTGGTTCTTGCCAAAGGGATGGCTGTGGGGGGGATTTCGCTGTTGGCACCTTCGGTGGTTGCTTTCACCGGCGTGGTTGCCGGCGGTCTGCTGGGGTGGCGGAGGATGCGCCCTGGGCAGCCGGGTGCGCAGACATCTCCTGCAGAAGCTGTTGCCACCGAGAAGGTAGAAGGCGCAGCCTCTGAGCAGCTGGCCGCCTAGGGAGGGGCAGCTGGCCCCATGTTGACAAACGGGAGTGGATGGAGGGCCAAGGGATGCCCTCCATCCAGCTAGATTGCGTCAGAGCATAAGGGGGTCTAAAGGGGGGAATGCCAAGAAGAATTCCAAAAACGATTGCTTTTTCAATAACTCTGCTTGTGTAGAAGTGCTCTGCGTCTCCCGATCGAGAGTATAGCATCCCTCGGACGACCGTTGCATGGCAAACCCTGTGCAACAAAATGGCAAACTGGAGCCATTTTGTCAGAACCCTGAATGACATGTTTGCCATCAAATTGACACAAAAATAGAAGATTTTGGGGGCTCTGTCCGTGGTATGATCGACGCAGTCATTCGTTCTGAAGTTTTAGCGATTGCGTGTTTGCCATCCACTCATGCCAGACAGAACAGGTGTCGGTGCTCCAAAGACAAACCAGAGCTGTACTGCCCAGGTCCTGCGTATTTTGCCAGCGGGTCTGGAGATCCGGCTGGCCGACGGTCGCAGCGGGCTGATCCCTGAGCGTGAGATCGCCTGGGATCGTTCGGCCCGGGCTGGCTGGCGGTTGCGCTACAGCCCGGGTACAGAGGTGACTGTGACCCCTTGTGGCAGGAGAATAAAATCCAGGTCGGAGTGGAGCATTCGACAAGCGCAGCGGGGCTCCTGGGCAGAGATCCAAGAACGCTACGTGCTCGGCTGCGTGGTAGAGGGCACTGTTACGGGTGTGATGCCGTACGGGATTTTTGTAGAGCTTGAGCCAGGCGTTGCCGGGCTGGTGCATGTCAGCCGTCTGCCACTGGTGGCAACGCAGTTGGGTGAGATTTTTTGGCCTGGAGATCGGGTCTATGTGGCGGTTGAGTCGCTGACTCCCCTTGACCAACGGATTGGTCTGGCCATGACAGGGCTGCAGCGTTGGCAAAGCCGGTCAGATTCCAGCAAGACGGCTGTGCCCATCGCCGGGAAGATCGGCGCAGAAAAGGCACGGCGGCTGCACGTCGACCTTTTGTTGGCGGCCCCTCCCAAGAGCGTTTTGGTGGTGGAGGACGAGCCCGAACAGCGCTCTTCGCTGGTAGAATGGCTGCGGTTTACCGGTCAACAGCCAGTGGCTGCGGCCAATTGGGCGGAGGCATGGGTGTTGTTGGAGCGACAGCGTCCCCATCTGCTGCTGATGGACGTTGGTCTGCCGGGGGTGAATGGGATTCAAGGGATCCAGCGGATTCGGGAACGTTGGGGTGCGCTCCCTTGTGTGTTGATGACCGACTGGGGGCGGGCAGAGTCCCACGCGGTTGAGTTGGAGCAGCTGCGTGCGGCCGGTGTCCGTCTGCTTCTCAAACCGGTCCTGCCAGAGGATCTGGTCGATATTCTGCTCGACACTGTGCAAGAATCTGACCTGCCTGCGGTGGCTGTGCAGTCGCTGCAGACAACCCTGAAGCAGGTGGCTCCGGTCTTTGGCCAGGCAAATTCGGGTGAGTTGAGTGCGATCCTGGCCCATCTGCGGGCTGCTGTGCATGCCGACAAGGTGGTGCTTTTCGAGCTGGACCTGCAGGCGCGCACAGTCAGTCTGCTGGCGCAGCAGGGACCCTTGGAAATGAACAGCGAGCTGCTTCCGGATCTGGTCAACAGCCCTGTGCGCGATGTCGCCGAAGACCAGCGGGTGGTCGTTGTCAGCCGCCCGGCAGAGATACATGGCCCGCGTTTTCGGCATCTGGCTCCGCTGTTGGCCTTTGCAAGCTGTCTTGGGTTTCCAGTGCCAGCGTTGTTGCAGCATCGGTATGCCCTTTTTGTTTTTTATGCACAGCCGGTTGTATTGACAGAGCTGATCCAGACGCGCGTGGCGACAGCGGCTGCTACCGTGCAGGTATGGCTGGAGCGACGCCAGTTTGTACAGCAAATCGCCGATCTGCACCGCCTTGCCGTGCTTGGACAGCTGGGACGGACGCTGGTGCATGAGGTCAGCGGGCGTCTGACCCCCTTGGGGCTGGTGTTGCAGCAGCTGGAAGCCCAATGTGCCGCCATTGAAGTCCAGACCCAGCTCGACCCGCCGACTGCGGTCGAACATGCCTGCCAGATGCGTCAGGCGATCCAGCGGCTGATCCAGCAGCAGCGAGGGCTGGGCACGATGTTGCGCTCTTTCAGCCGCATGACCCGGACCGGCGAAGAGGAGATCGCACATCTGGAGGATCTTGTCGGAGAAGCAGTCGAAATTTTGCGCGACGCTGCGACGCTCGCCTGGGTGGATATCTTCGTCCTGCCTGTACCGCATTTGTATTTCACGCGGGTTCAGGTGACCTATCTGCAGCAGGTGCTGGTCAACGTGATCCAGAACGCCATTCAGCAGATCAGCCAGATTGAACCGCGCCGCCGTGGGCGTGTGGAGATCGGAATTGCCCAGGTCAGCGAGGGCGGTCGGAAGGTGCTCCAGGTTTCGATCGAAGATGACGGGCCTGGCATCCATCGCCGACTCTGGGAACGGATTTTTGAGATGGATTACACCACCCGCTCTGACGGCAGCGGTCTGGGGCTGTACCTGTCGCGCACCTTGATCGAAGCGCAGGGCGGGCATCTTTATGTGGCGAGCAGCCATCTGCTCTGGGGAACCCGTTTTGTGATCGAGCTCCCTGCCAGAATCTAGCCAGATAAGGAGGACACAGTGCGGATTTTGATCGTCGACGACGATGAGCTGCTGGCCTATCTGGTGGCTGAACAGCTCCATCGCCAGGAGGGCACCTTTCAGGCGAAGCCGGTGATGACGGCCGATGCAGCGCGAGCTGCTGTGCGCAGCGCAGCAGACCCCTTCGATGTCTTTCTGATCGACCAGCTGTTGGCCGGTTCGGATGTAGATGGTGTGGCGTTGATGCAGGAATTGACCCAGCTGAACGGTTCGGGGGACACGATCCTCTTCACAGGGCAAGACGATCCGGCAACGGCGTACAAGGCGATGGAGCAGGGAGCCTATCGCTATCTCTTCAAACCCTTTGACACCCGCGATCTGGTTCTGACCCTCAAAAGTCTGGCTGCATTTCAACAAACTCGACGTGAACGGAACTGGCTGGAAATCCTGGCAAAGACTTCCATTGAACTGCAGAAGCGCTCCGCCGTAGCCGAGATCGCCGATGTGACAGCCCAGTGCGCGTTGCTGTTGGGCTTTGAGCGTATCTGGTTTTGGCGTGTTGTCGAGGAGGCCAATGGTACGCCCATTTTGCGTGGGATCTGGCAGATCGGCTATCCGACCGCCATGCAGCCGGAGGAGGTAGAGATTCCTGCGCAAGGAGCGCCAGATGATCCGAAGAGATTGGGGGCCAAGGGGCCTGAAATCGATGATGGGTGGCAGTGGGGGGCGGAAGAATTGGCAGGGCGCTTTCCCGGGCTTCCCTCACAAGGGAAAGCGCTCAATCTGCTGTTGGTGGCTGGGAACACCCTGCTCGGGGTGCTGTCGCTCGACCCTGTGGAGCGATCTCACAGGTTCAACCTGGAACGGCGGAATCTGTTGCGCATCTTTGCCGCCCAGATCTCCGCAGCCCTGGCGCGGGCCTTCCAGCAGGAAAAGGAGGCCAAGGAAGACCGGGAACGGAGAATGCTGTGGGAAATTGGCCAGCGGATCCTGGAGAGGGCAACCTCTGGCAACCTTGACAACCTGCTGAGCGAACTGCATGGCCAGGCTGCCAGGTTGATGGACACCAGCAATTTTGCCGTTGCCTTGGTCGAAGCGGAGACCGATCTGTTGGATTTTCGTTTTCACTGCGCGCAAAATGAGAAGCTGCCGCGCAAATGGTACCTGCGCAGCAGCGGGCTGATCGGACATCTGATCGAAAAAAATGAACCTTTCTGGTTTCCCAACGGGGCAGAGGCAGACTATCGGCTCCGCAACCACATTCCGTTGTGGGGGGAGATGTCGCAGTGTTGGCTGGGGGTTCCTCTGCGGGTGGAAGGGCGTGGGGTGATCGGTGCGGTGGTGGTGCAGGATTATCAGAATCCCTCTTTGTACACACGGCGTCATCAGCAGAAGTTGCTGGAGCTCGCTGAACAGATCGCAGGGGCGATCGAACTGGCCAATCAGCGAGAGCGCGAGGAGGCGCGTCGGCGGCGCAGCGAGTTTCTGGACGCACTCAAGGGGTCTCTGCCGGCGGTGATTCAGGAGAACGAAGAATGGTTCTGGCATTTAATTTTGAAATTTGTGACCGACACCATGGGGTTGCGTTTCAACCGTGCCCTGGTGTTTTTGTGTGAGGAGGGCGATCCGCCTTGCTTGCGCGGTCGGCTGGGGATTGGCCATCTGGAGGCCCTGCAGGCCCGGTACGCCTGGGAAACGTTGGCCAAGGAGTCTGCCAAGGAGTCGGCCAAGGAGTCGGTCAAGGAGTCGGTCAAGGAGTTTGTTCAGTATCTGCGGTTGCGGCGGGAAGAGGAGCGCACGCCGCTGGAGCAGAAGGTGGCTGGCTGGCAGTTGGCGGAGGGCTGGGGGTGTTGGCAGAAGACCGTCGACGGGCCTGTCTGTGTGGCGGCGGCCGAGCTGGTCGGCCATCTGGCCGAACCCTATTTTGAAGGATTTACGGACCTGGAAACGGCTGTCTGTGTGGTGGCCCCGATCCTGGCTGGCGACGACCGGAAGGGGATTTTGATTGCCGACAACGCGTTCACCGACGAACCTATGCGTCGGGATGTATTGGAGGAATTGGGAAACCTCCTGGTAGAGGCAGGGCGTCTGTGGAAAAACTGGCGTCAAACGCAACATGAGCTGAACCCATCCGAACGGAATCGGCTGGCTGGATTGCGTCGGCAGGTACTGAGCCAGCTGCAAAATGGCGACGATTTGAAGAAGGTGCTCGAACAGATCTGCAGCCAGGCATGTCTGCTTTTGGGGGCAGCCAGCGTCGTGATTTATCCGATGGACAAAGGGTCCATTTCGTACATGACGGAGAAAATTGCCTCTGCCGGGCTGGAATCCCCGATGGTCGGGGCTGTCGTTGCGCGGCCACGCCAGAGTGGGATCAATGCGCATATCCGGCGGGTAGGGAGAGTGCTGATCCCGGATGTGCGCAGCAGCCCGCTGGTCTTTGACGACGTGCCGCTGCAGCAGCGTGGCTTTATCCAGAGGCACAATGTGCGGGCCTTTATCGGAAGATCGCTGCAGGCGCATGCCACCAATGACCCGCTGGGCGTCCTTTTTGTCAACTATGCGACCGTCCATCCCTTTGACCGTCACCACGAAGAATTGGTAGAGCAGCTGGCAGAGATAGCGTGTCTGTCGATAGAGAATGCACATGGCAGCGCTCTCCTGGAGGATCGGCATCGTACCCAGGAATTGAACCGTCTGCGCTATATTTTGGAGGCCGCGCTGACGCCAGACGCCGATGACAACAAGGCGATTGGGGCGCTGCTGGCCAACACCCAGAACCTGCTGCCTGCGGCTGACTGCGTCGAGTTGATGGTGAAGAAAGAGCACAGCGGTCGCGGCGTGCTCGACGGCCGGTGGTGGGCCTATCGACATCTGGCTGGCAAGCCTCCCGAAAAAAGAGAGTCTTCGTCGCTCGAAAACCCGGTGGCGCAGTACGTGCTTTTGCACAAGGGCTCCCTCCTGGCGTCCAACTTTGCGGAAGTGGAAGGCGCTTCCCAGCCTGTGCAGGTCGCATCTGTCGTGGCGTCGCAGGTTTACCACAACAAGGTTGTGGTCGGGGTGCTCTTGGCGTCTGCTGCCCGCCCCAATGTCTTTTCCGAACGCGATCACAAGCGGATCGAGGAGCTGGCGGCGGCGGCTGGCATGGTGATCGGCAACCTGTACCGTCGGCAGGGGCTTCTGCGGGGGGTGCTCGACGCGGCAGAGAAAGTCACGCGGCCCACGTCATTGGAGGAGACGTTGCAGTCGGTGGTGAAACATTCGTTTGTCGCTGCCCCGGATCTGGACTGTGTGACCATCTGGTACCGTCAGCCGGGCAGCGCCGGGCTGACGGCCGGTCCGCAGAGCGGTTTGCAGAGCGGCCCGGCGTTGGGACGGGACAATCCGATGGAACAGGCACTTGTCGACCAGATTGTGCAGCAGCCCGAGGCAGTCTGGGTGCCCGACATCCAGAGAAACGCTGTCTTTGGGCAGAGTTCGTTTCTCAACGACGAACAGATCGTCTCGGCGGCCGCTTTCCCGCTGCGGGTCGATGGGGTGGTTGGGGCCCTCTTTTTCTACTATCGTACGCGCCACGAATTTACCCAGGAAGAGAAGGATGTCTTTCCGATCTTTGCGGCCATTTCGGCTGCTGCCATCCAGCAAAAGTGGCTGCTGGAGCTGAGCGAACGGCGGAAGCGGCGTCTGGAGGATGCGTTGAAGGTGACCAAGGCTGTCCAGGCGCACTGGGCGCTCAGTGAGGTGTTGCCGGCCATCCTCAAGGCGCTGCGTGACCATTTCAGCCCCTATATGCCAGGTGTTGCACCTTGCTGGTTGACATACAATGCGCAGGAAGATCTTTTGGAGCTCCCCGAGGAGGTTCGCTGTTTTTATCAGGCGATGGCTGGCGCAGCCGAATTTGTGTCTCTCCGGTTGGATGCCCCGCACAGGGTCTCTCAGGTGGCCCGTGACTGCATCCGTTTGGAACGAACCGTGGTCAACAATACGGGCTCCCTGCGCGACGAGGTCGGCGCTCTGCCCTCCGAGTTGCTGGCCGGTTCTGAGCTGTATGCTGGGCTCTGGCGCAACCAGAGCCTGCTGGGGGTGTTGATGCTCAAAAGTCCGAAGCGTGACGCCTTCAGCCAAGAGGATCAGGAATGGTTTGAGCTGGTCGCCGAGCAGAGCGCTGTCGCCATCGAGCGTGCCAATCAGGTGGCCAGGAAACGGGTCGATGATTTCCTGACAGGAGCCACGGCCTGGGCGTCAGAAGTGGCACACGACATCAATGTCGACATCAGCTACATTCGCAACCGCGCCTACTGGCTTCGCGAGCGCATGCCTGAGGTCACGGCGCAGGGCAGGCAGTGGGCCAAAGAGATCGACGAACGGGCAGGTGGGCTGGCCAACAAGGCGCGCTATGAGCGTGCGGAGCGTGCCAGAGAGACGCTGCGTCTTGCTGCATTTTTGGAACACAAAGTTCAGGAGTGGCAGGTGAGGGCCTGTCCAGCGACAAAGATTACCTATGAATGGGGAGATACGCCGCTCTGGGTTGCAGTCTACCGCGAGCAGCTCTGGCGTGCGGTGCGCCATCTGTTGCGCAATGCCGTCGAGGCGATGGACTATCGTGGGGAAATCTGGCTGCGGTTGCGGCCACTTCCCTTGAACCGTGTGGAGCTGCTGGTCGAAAACAGCGGGCCTGATCTCTCCCCTCTCGCACGCCAGAAACTGTTTCGGGAGCCCTATTCGAGCAGAGCGAACGAGCACGAGCGGGGGATGGGGCTGTTGATCGCCAGAATCCTGATCGAACAGATGGGTGGCACCATTCGCCTGTTGCCGGCCAGGCCAGGGCGCGGGCCGGTGTTTTCCCTGTGGCTGCCATGCAGCCAAGAGGAAGGAGCGACCGCATGAGAGCTCAACCTGGCGATCCCGCCCCGAAAAACCGGCCGTATTGTGTCTTGGTGGTGGAAAACGACCCTCAGCAATGTGCCGACCATGTCGTCAATTTGGAGGGCTGGGGGTATCGGGTCTGTGTAGCGGAGGTGGAGCTGGGGGTCGAAGATCGCACTGCTGCGCTCTGCCAGAATGCGCTCGAGCTGGCTGCTGCCCAGCAGTGCGATCTGGCGATGGTCGACCTGCGCCTGCAAAGCGATATCAGCCCTGCAGACGAGACCGGTGTGGCGCTGGCCCAGGCGCTTCTTGTGGCGGGAGGGGTGATTCTGAGCGCCTATGCGACGCCGGCCTGTCACAGGCTGGGAGAGCGCTGGGCCTGTGTCGGCAAGCAGGATGGGCCGGAAGAGCTCCATGCCACCCTGGCCGGGCTGGTGGCCAGGCTGCTCTAATCTGATTGACTGTCTCTTTCCGTGCATTCTCAAAGAAAGGGCAAGCTGCGATGACCTCCCCACAGCCGCTGCGAATTTTGGTGGTCGAAAACGACCCACACCAGCGCATCGATCTGATCGAGACGCTGCGGGCCTGGCCGTACGAGTATTTCGTGGCTGAACCTTCTGCTCTGGCCCAGGACCCCAGCAGTGGGCTGCTGGAGGATGCCAGGCGCAAGGCGCGCCAGCACCGTTGCCACCTGGCGCTGGTGGATCTGCGTCTCAGAGACGACGCCGACCCACATGACATGAGTGGGCTGGCCTTGGTCGCCGATCTGGCGCCTACGTTGTCGATCATCCTGAGCAGCCATCTGAACCGCCAGATCGTCAACACAGAGTTGTCCCAGATGGCTGAACCTCCGCAGCGTGTCTGTGAGTTTGTTGGCAAGGAAGATGGCCCGGAGGCACTGTGGGGCGCGATCCGGCGGGCCGAGCGGGAGAGATGGTGCCGGCGCGAAGTGACATTTCTCCGGCCCAAAGAGCTGGAGCCCAGTGCTGTGATCCGGCGGTTTGTGCGCAAGGGGGAGCCAGCCCCCTCAGACCAGGTCGATGATGTGCTGCGCCGTCTGTTTCCCAGGGCCACCCGTCTCAAGGTGGAGTCCCTCACCGAAACTCTCTCTCCAACCAACCTGCTCTTTCGCCAGCGATCCTGGATCTTCAAGGTGTTTGAAGACGACCATCTGCGCCCCTTCATTGTCAAACTGGCGCGCGCTGGCCGAATCGACAACGAGTGGCAGCGCTTCAACAAGGTGAAACCTTTTTT
>CAIOHJ010000331.1 GCA_903858085.1 uncultured Chloroflexota bacterium | reverse complement strand
CCCCGGTATGCACGGCAGCAGAATCGTGCACGCCGCCCGGCGCACTGCCCGCGCGAGACTGCCACCTCCCTGACCAATCGTCACTCTAGCGAAAGCACTCGACCATGCCTGCAACCTCGAACTTCCTCCAGCGCATCCGGGACAGGATCGCCGCCGACCTGCAGAGCGGCGTACTGCAGAGCGGCATACGGCGCGGCTTCGGCCTCTCCTGGACGATTCCGATTGCCAGCTATTCGCTCCACCAGGTTTTTGCCAGCGGCAATCCGGCCGAGATCAACGCCTTTCTGATCGGCATCGGCGGCGGTCTCATCGGCGACACGCTGCACAACTGGGCCAGTGCCGGCCGGGAACCCAGCCAGGACGAGATAGTGGCGCTGCTCGAGGAAGGCCTGGAGCAGGACGATGCCCAGGCGGGGGTGCTGGCAGCGGTCAACGAACAGCTTGGGCTGCTGGAGTCGGTACTCCGGCACCTGGACACGGAACGCATCAACCAGTTGTTGACCGAACCGGAATTGAGACGACAGATTGGCCTGTTCGGCACCGACCTGCGCGGCGAGTTTGCCCGCCTGCGCAGCGAGTTTGGCGACCGCTTCGATCGGATCGAAGAACGACTGACCCCACCTGCCCTTTCCCCTGCACACAGCGAATATCTGCACAGCCTGTTCGATCGCTGGGGTGCAGTGCGTCTGGCTGACATTCTCGACGAACTGGCAAAACCAGTGCGTTTGCTCGATGTCTATGTGCCGCTACCGCTCGATGCACGCGTGAAGATGCGTGGCGCAGATGGCAGTGCACCAGAGGAATGGTGGTTCGACCGCGGCGGACAAGAACCAGATTCTGACAGCGCCGCACAGGCGGCCAGACGCGCTGACCCGCAGAACCAGCTGCACACCTGGCCAGAACTGGGCATCGACGATGCAGCGCAGATCGTACCTTTGGTCGAACACCTCTGGCGCACGGGCCGAACCGGCAGATCGTTCGATGGCACAGTGTCCGTCACTCTCGACGCCGAGCATGCCGCCGCGTTGCAGCCATGCCTGGTGCTTCTGGGTGGGCCGGGCAGCGGCAAGAGCAGTTTTCTGCGCCATCTGACGCTCTGTCTGGCCGGTGCAGCCCTGCACGCCGCCGGCGAAACGCCAAGAGACGGGGCTGATCTGACTCGCCTGCCCGGCTGGCGCTCTGGCGCGTACACGCCGATCTACATCGAACTGCGCGATCTGGTCGAACAGTTTCCCGATCTGCCGGGCAGCCGCCACGACGATACGCCGGTCCAACTGCCCACTATCGACGTTTTTTGGACGTATCTGAATGACAGGTTGCGGGGGCTGGGCACCATCGTGCTGGAAATGCGCACATTGCTGCGCAAAGGCAGGGTCATGGTACTGCTTGACGGGCTGGACGAAGTCAACCGCGCGTACCATCCCGCGCGACTGCTCCAGATTGCTGCGCTGGTTACCGCCCTGCGGGAGGCAGGCGCTGCCCGCATCCTGATTGCCAGCCGCCCGCACGCCTACGAAGTTGGCAATGCGCCGCTGCCCGGCTTCGGCATGGCACGACTTGCGCCGCTGCAGCGCTCCCGCCAGGAATTGCTGGCGAGTACCCTGCTGCGCCAATTGCCGAAAGCGGGCAACGCCGCCGATCTGATGAAGGCCATCGACAGCACCCAGGTCAGCGAAGACATGCGTGCAAACCCGCTCTTCTGTACGCTGTGGGTCGGCCTTTGGCACGTAGGCGCGTCCCAGCAGCTGCCTGCCACCCAGGCTGGCCTCTATCGCGCTGCTGTCGATCTGTTGCTCTGGCGTTGGACGCGTCCCAAGAAGCCCGACCCGGCCGTGATCGAAGCGATCGGCATCCAGCCACCGGCACTGCGTCCTGTGCTGGAGTCGCTGGCGTGCAAGACCCTGGCGCAGCAGGACGAAGATTTCGCGCTGAAAGAACTGCTGGATTTGCTCGAAGAAGCCAAGAGCCTTGCAGCTGGAAGCTTCCCGGACGAGATGATCATCGACAAGGTGGACGACTATCTTGAACGCCACGCCGGCATTCTGGTTGCGCCGCGCAAGCGTCACTATCGCTTCCTTCACCGTTCTTTTCAAGAGCACCTGGCTGCGTGTCAACTGCTCCACTGGGCGTCACCCGCAGGGTGCCCGCTGCCGATCCCAGTCGAACATCTGTTTCCCAATGGATTGATGACGAAGCTGCAGCAGGACACCGGCAACTGGCGCAATGTGGCGCGGCTGGCGGCAAGCGAGTTGATGGCCAATCACCGCCAGCCTGATCTGGAGGCGCTGCTCGCAGCAATGGGCAGACCCTATGCAGAAGATGGGCGCAGCTGGCCTGCAGTAGCGCTGCTTGCGCTGGAGATGGTCAACGATCCAGAGATGCCAAAGCTGCCAGAAACGTGCGCGTCCGTGCTGCGCGACGCAGCGTGGCGGGCGCTGCACGACGTCACAGCCTTTCCTGTCCCAAAGGAGCGGGCAATCGCTGGCAACGCCCTGAGCCGACTGGGCGACCCACGGCCCGGCGTGGGCGTCGGCGCAGACGGGCTGCCGGACATCGTCTGGCTGCCTGTGCCGGCTGGCGATTTCCCGATGGGCAGCAACGCCGCGTCGGATGAACAGCCGATCCACCCGGTCGATCTGGACGCGTTTGAGATCGCCAAATACCCCATCACCAACAGCCAGTATGCCTGTTTTGTGGCTGCGACCGGCCGAAAGCCGCCGAAGCACTGGGGGGGGAGAACGCCGCCGGATGAGCTGCGCACCCATCCGGTGGTCAACGTCAGCTGGAAAGACGCCGCTGCCTTCTGCGACTGGCTGAGCGAGGAAAGCGGTATGGCCATCCGCCTGCCGACGGAGGCGGAATGGGAGAAGGCGGCGCGCGGGACGGACGGACGTACCTATCCGTGGGGAAATGAGTCTGACAAAATCCAAACGCTGTGCAACATGAACAAGACTGGAAT
>CAIOHJ010000330.1 GCA_903858085.1 uncultured Chloroflexota bacterium | reverse complement strand
GCTGGGGTTGCTGCTGATCCTGTTCTTTGCTGTGCGGCTGCGTTGGTTTCCCAGCATCTCCAACAGCAACAGTCTGGCCGATCTGGCGCTGCCGGCGTTGACGTTGGGGCTGCCCGAGGCGGCGGTTGTCGCACGCATGGTACGTGCCAGCCTGCTTGATGTGCTGGGACAGGAGTATGTCACCGTTGCGCGCGCCAAAGGGCTGCCCGAACGCCGTGTGGTGCTGGGCCATGCGTTGCGCAACGCCTTGATTCCGGTCGTCACCTTTGTCGGGTTGCAGCTGGCCTATCTGCTCGGTGGCTCGGCGATCGTCGAGACCTTGTTTGCCCGGCAGGGGATCGGGCGGCTGGCGGTCGACGCCATCGCCAACCGCGATTACCCGATGATCCAGGGGACGGTGCTGGTGGTGGCCACGCTGTACGTTGCCATCAACACGGTCACCGATATCGTCTACACAGTGCTCAATCCCAAGATTCGTCTGCAATAAACGTGTCACCGCTCCACAGTGTTTCACCTCAAGACTCGTCTGCGGCAAACGTGTTGCCGTTTGCGGCTCGTCGGGCCGGGCCAGAATCTGGGCGCAGCGAATCGCCTGGCTGGCGTCTGCTGCGTCGTACGCTGCACCATCGCGGCGCGCAGGTGGGCGCTGTCATTTTGTTGTTGCTGGTCGGGCTCAGCCTGGCGGCGCCGCTGTTGACAGCGCGGGACCCTGACGGGATCGACCCAACGGTTCCTTTGCAGGGGCCGAGCTGGGAGCATCCGCTTGGGACCGACCACATCGGGCGCGATCTTTGGGCCCGGTTTTTGTACGGTGGGCGTCTTTCGTTGCAGGTTGGGCTGCTGGCGATTGCGCTGGGAGCAACTGTCGGCATCGGCATCGGTCTATTGGCTGGCTACTACGGTGGCTGGATCGACGGGGCCAGCAGCTGGCTGAGCGAGGTTCTGCTCTCCTTCCCCGACATTCTGCTGGCACTGGCCATCATTGCGGTGCTGGGTCCGGGCATCACCAACGCCATGCTGGCCATTGGCCTTGCCTTTATTCCTTCGTTTGCGCGGCTCACCCGCGGCCATGTGCTGGCTATTCGTGAGCTGGGCTATGTCGAAGCTGCGCGTGCGATTGGGGTGCCGGATTGGCAGATTCTTCTGCGCCACGTGCTGCCCAACACGTTGCGCACGCTGCTGGTGCTGCTGACGTTGGGCATCGGTTCGGCGATTTTGTCCGGTGCGGCGTTGAGTTTTCTGGGGCTGGGGGCGCAGCCGCCGACAGCAGAATGGGGGGCGCTGCTCAACGCTGGCCAGAAGTATGTGCGCCAGGCGTGGTGGCTGACCCTCTTTCCGGGGGGGGCGATCTTTCTCACCGTGCTGGCGGTGAACTTGATTGGGGATGCTCTGAGCGATGCGGTGGCGGGCACTGCGTCTGTCCGGCGTTGAAGAGAGAGGAGAAGCAGGATGCAATCGACCGTGCTTTACCAGCTGATCGACGCGCTCAGCCTGCTGGTCAGCCAGCAGGGGCTGGCCCAGGCCCACAAAGGGGAGCCTGTGGTCCGGCTGGCGCGTGCCCATCTCTTCACAGCGTTGCGTCAGCTGGACGGCTGGCACAAAGGGCTGGCGATCCAGTTTCTTTACGAAGCCGGGCTGATTGGCGCCCATTTTGTGGCGGATCTGCCGCCGCTGCCGCCGGTGCTGGCTCTCCACGGCGCCGATCTGTCTGGTCTGCTCCTGCCGCGCGCCAATCTGGCCTGGGCGCATCTGGCTGTTTCGGACCTGACCGGGGCCGACCTGCGCGAGAGCTGTCTGATCTGTGCCAACCTGTATGCGGTCGACCTGGTCGACGCCGACCTGGCGGGTGCCAATCTGTGTGGCGCCAACCTCTACATGGCTGAGCTCAGCGGCGCCAATCTGGCTGGTGCCGACCTGCGCAGTGCGGTGGTGGCGCCGACCCAGCTGGCAAGTGCCCGGGTCAGCGCGACCACCCGTCTGCTCGACTGAACGTTGACAGCCGCCATCAGCGGCGATGAACTATCGAACAAAGCCGAGATCCTCGAAGCGATGTGGACAGCATCGGGCTGCTGCAGGGTGCGCGGCTTGCACACGCAACGCCCTGATCGCAGGGCGTTGTGGTACACTGTATGCCAGCAAGAACATGCGCTGTGTTCTCTGGAAGCGCTGCTTCATTGTGTCGATTGGCTGCTGTGGTTGCCAGGGAGCTTGGAGCAGCACTTCAAGCAACAGCTCGAACAGTTGGAGGCACAGACACACATGCGGTATGTCACCAGTATTGAACGAATTGCCCGCAAGGAAGGCCGTGAAGAAGGCCGTGAGGAAGGCCGTGAAGAAGGCCGTGAAGAAGGCCGTGAAGAAGGCCGTGAAGAAGGCGCTACCTACGTGCTGCTGCGTCTGCTCGAACACCGTTTTGGCGAGCTTCCAGAGGCAGTCACTGCACGCGTCCGGCGTCTGTCGCTG
>CAIOHJ010000329.1 GCA_903858085.1 uncultured Chloroflexota bacterium | reverse complement strand
GCGGTGATCTGCTGCACCAGCTGCCGGCGCAGAGCCGGCAACGTCTCTGGCAGGAGTTGGCCGGTCACGTTGTCCAGCACAGGAATCTGCGGCAGATGCTGCAAGATCCGCTCCAGATAGTCAGCGAAGGGAGGGGTAGCGTCCTCCAGCAGCTGGCTATGCCAGGGGCCTGACACCGGGAGGGCGAGCACCTTGCGCGGCTGCAGCTGCTGCAGCGCCTGCATGACCGGCTGCAACGCGTCGGCTGCCACCGCCAGCGAATACTGTCCAAGGCAGTTGTAGTTGCTGATGGCAACAAAATAGCCGTCTGCTTGCAGCCGCAGGATGACGTTGTTGACGGCAGTCTCGTCAAGCCCGATCACACCGACCATCCCACCCGGATGCCGCTCGGTGCAGGCGTTCATCAGCTGTGCGCGGCGCTGTATGATTGCTACCAACGTGGCAAAATCGATCGCCCCAGCCGCATAGAGCGCGCTCCACTGCCCAATGCTGTAGCCGGCCAGCCATTGGGGTGGCCCATGCCGTTCACGCCAGAGATCATAAGAGAGGCTGCTCACCAGCACCGTCAGCAACGAGCTGACTTCATTGCGGTGGAGGAACGCTTCCGGCTGTTCTGTCATCGCCTGTTGCAGATCGTCCCCCAGCGCCATACAGACGAGGCTGTAGCGTTCAGAGAATGCCGGCGCATGGCGAACCCCCGCCAGCATCGTAGGTGCTTGCGCCCCCTGCCCAGGAAACAGACATGCATAACCGCTCATACTCGAAATTATGGCACTTCTTCCCTGCATCAACCAAAACGGGGAAGCGACAGTGTGTCCCGTGCCGTGCGGACGAAGTAGTTTGTAGGGCGAAGTGCCACTTCGCCCTACGCAAGTTGCTGGTCTGCTGGGAGCAGGACTTGCCCTTGCGCCTTGGCAGTTGCTACGGCCTCCCTGATTTCTACGAGCAATTCAGCCATCTCTTTGGCGCCACCTGGCTTCCCACTCCTCTGGCGCAGACTGTGCGGCGCCGGTTTCTTGTACCCGTCACTGGAGGATGGTTTGCTGTTGCTGCTGGACGATGCCGACCCAATTCCCCGCCAGCGCAGGAATCCAGGCGACGACAGTGTCTTCACCTGGAACGTGTGCGGTAGGGATCTCTTTGCGACCAGGCAGGCGGAGCGCTTCCATCTCCCTCTTCTGACCGATTTGTACGATTTTGACAACCGCAATTCAGCAGGCTTCTCTGCCTGAGCAGTTACGACAAACCAGGCCTGGTGCTGGCCAATGCAGGCGAGAGCCTACTCCCCGCTTAGAGCCGTAAGGGGCGGCTCTTCCCCACTACCCAGCCTGTTCGACCAGCCGGCGCGCAGTAAGATAATCTGTCACCAACACATTGACCCAGCCACCGCGCAGCGCCCCCAAAATAGCGTCGAATTTGCGTTCGCCTCCCGCCACACCGATCGAGCGGTCCACTCGGCGCAATTGCTCCGGGCGCATCGAAATGACACGTTGGTTCAGTGGCGTATCGACCGGTGCACCCTGTGCATCAAAAAAACGCAACAGCACGTCCCCCACTGCGCCCTGAGCACGCAACTCCTCCAATTCGACCATCGAAAAATGGTTGCCGCTGTCTGCCAGCAATTTGGAGGGTTTGATGGCGCCGATCCCCACCAGCGCCGTTGTCACCTGGTCAAATAAATCGATCGCACCACGCACATAATGGTCGGCTGTAATTGCTTCCATCGCTGCCGCTGAACCGACGAGCCCTGGCGCCGGCAGAAAGATTGCTGTGCCCCCCAGCAAGTCAGCAAGACGCGAGGTGAGCCGCCCCGCATGCGCCTCTGCCGAGGGTGACCCCACACCGCCCAAAATTTGCACGACATGCACATCCCCCTTGCGTGGCGTCGGGTGCATCGCATCGACCAGTGCCAGCAGCGTTGCACTCCAGGAAGAAATTCCGACCACTTCGTTAGGCCGTAGCGCCGACTCGAGGTAATAGGCTGCCGCTGCACCGATCTGCCGTTCAATGAAACGTTCGTCGTTCTCACCGCTGCAGTCCACCACGATAGCATCGCGCAAGCGATACCGCTTTACAAGCTGTTCGTCCAGGTCGGTGTAAACGCCCTGCGGCACGTTCACCGAAATGCGGATGATGCCCATGTCTTTGGCCTGTTGCAGCAGCCGCGAGACAGTCGGCTGGGATAAGCCCAACTGCCTGGCGATGGCGGCCTGCTTCATGTCCCATTCGTAGTACATGCGCGCCACCCTGACCACCAACCGCATCTCATGAATTTGTGTCACTGGTTCCCTCTACTTATTCACGCTTACATGTTTATTCAAATTGGGTTGCAATTTTCCCATCTCCAGGGATAGAATAGCTGATACTGAATGAAGTTGCAATATTGAATATTTATTTGATTCTCCTTGCAGAATGACGGCGTCTATGCAAATTCCTGAACTGGAACGCAAGTCGATCGAATATCGCAAAACGATTCTGTCGAGCATTGCGCAGGCGGGTGCGGGACACACGGGCGGCAGTCTCTCCTGCATCGATATCCTGAATGTGCTCTACAACACCGTGATGCGCGTCGATCCGGACAATCCGACCTGGGTCGACCGCGACCGCTACATCCACAGCAAGGGACATTCCGTCGAGGCGCTCTACACGGTACTGGCCGACAAGGGCTTTTTCCCGGCAGAGAAACTGGCAACGATGGGACGCGGTGGTTCGCACTGGGTTGGACATCCGACCCGCAAAGTGCCAGGGGTGGAGCAGAACACGGGTGCGCTAGGGCATGGGCTCTCCGTGGCCGTCGGCATGGCGATCGCTGCCAGGCAGGATGGCCTTGCACACCGCATCTTTACCCTGATGGGCGACGGCGAACTCACCGAAGGCTCGATCTGGGAGGCGTCGATGAGTGCGGCCTTCTACAAGCTCGACAACCTGGTCGTGATTATCGACCGGAACACCTTGCAGATCACAGGGCGCACCGAGAG
>CAIOHJ010000328.1 GCA_903858085.1 uncultured Chloroflexota bacterium | reverse complement strand
GCTGGGTAAAGAGGGCCAGGCAGAGCACTGCCAGCCCTGCTGTCGGCGCGCACCAGCGGTAGGGGCCACGCCAGCCGCTCACGGCGGTGACGGCCAGCAGCAGCAGCGCCAGCAGATAAAAACTCCAGCGTGTGCCAAAGGTGGGGATCAGCCAGAGCACTGGCAGGAAAGCGCCGAGCAGGCTGCCTGCTGTGGCGGTAGCCGAGAGCCGCCCTGCGGTCTGGCCGAGGGAGTGCGGCTCGCTGGCCGCCAGCCGCAGGGCCCAGGGGGTGGCTGTGCCCAGCAGCACTGCGGGCAGTGCAAAGAGCGCACCGACCGCCAGCAGGGCGCTGAAGAGCAGCTCGACGGCAAAGCCAGCCAGGCCGACTGCCGCCAGCCGCAGCACCGGTGTGCTGAGCAGGGGAATGAGGGCGACGCCCACTGCCCCCAGGGTGAGTGTCAGTTCGAGCGCAGCCCGCTGCGGGCAGCGATCCGCCAGCCAGCCGCCGAGCCAGGCACCGGCAGCCAGGCTGAGCAGGATCAGGCCGATGATGGCGGCCCAGACCAGCTGGCTGTTGCCGAACGCCGGTTCCAAGAGCCGGGCGGCGCTCAACTCCATGCCCAGCGTGGTCAGCCCAGCGGCAAAGACCAGAAAATAGAGTGGGCGCATCGGCTCTCTCAGCCGGAGGCAATTGCCGCAGCGACTGTGCGGCCCAGCTCGACTGCAAAGTTGGTGCCGCGATCCCAGGGATAGACCTGGCTCATCGAGGCGAAGTAGAGGCCGGGCAGCGGTGTCTTCAGCGCCGGGATCATGGCCTGGTAGCCGGTTGGGGGGACGGGCTGGGCATAGCGGGCTTTGTGCAGCCAGGCCCCGGTGATCCAGCTGCGGTCGAACGCCGGGTTGAAGCGAGCGAGATGGGGGGCAAACTCGTCGAGCAGTTGTTCTGCCGAGCAGGCAAAGTAGGGGTGGTCGGCTGGCAGATAGTCGCCCAGATAGAGGAGGTGGTCGCCCCCATAGTGGGAGGGGTCGACCAGGTGGGTGTGCTCCACCAGAGCGAGAAAGGGGATGCCTTCGCGTTTGGGCAGGCTGATCCAGTAGAGCCGGTCGGTCAGCGGGCGGTCCAGGGCGACCGTCAGGACGACGGCCCCCAGGCTTTTGAGCCGGGAGAGTTGTTCCAGATAGCTGGCTGGCAGGGCAGGGGCCAGCCGCTGCATCAGCTCCGGGCTGACTGTGCTGAGCACCTGGTCGAAGTGGGCTGGTTGGCCGTCTACCACGACGGTATATCCCCCCTCGCTGTGGGGGTGGATCTGCTCGACGGTGCGTCCTGGGCAGAGGTGTGCGCCCTGGGCGCGCGCGCGCCCGGCCAGGTGGTCGATGAACGCTTGAAAGCCGCCGTCGAAATAAGCCAGCTGGGAGGTGCGGGCCACCACGCGTGCCCAGAACCAGGCCAGGTTGACCTCTCGGGCCAGCGAGCCGAATTTGCCCTCCAGCTGGAATTCCCAGGCCGCTTCGTAGGCTCGGCTGCCCATGGCCCGGCGCAGCCAGCCGTCTGCCTGGATCTGGTCGAACTTTCGCCAGGGCCGGGCTGGGTGATAGCGCAGATAGGCGAGCACCAGGCCCATGCGGATGCGGTCGGCCAGCGGGATCAGCGGAAAGCGGAGCACCCGTGTGACACTGTCGAGCGGGTAGTTGTGCCCCTGGGTGTGGATGGCGGTGTGGGGGCGGTAGATCTGGAG
>CAIOHJ010000327.1 GCA_903858085.1 uncultured Chloroflexota bacterium | reverse complement strand
GTGGTGCCCAGCGCAGGCAGCGTGGCCACCGCCCGTCCCCTGCGCAGCACAGTCACCCGGTCCGCCAGTTCGAGCACCTCCTCCAGCCGGTGTGAGACAAACAAAATGGTGTGTCCCTGGTCGCGCAGCGCACGCAGTTCGGCAAACAACTGCGGAATTTCCTGCGGGGCCAGTACAGCAGTCGGTTCGTCCAGAATCAGAACATGGACCTCCCGATAGAGCAGCTTCAAAATCTCTACCTTCTGGCGGGCAGCCACCGAAATGTCCGCCACCCGCGCGTCTGGCTCCAGCTCAAAATGAAAACGGTCGATGATCGCCTGAACCTGACGCCGCGCGCGCGGTCGGTCGATCTGCCCAAACCAGCCGACCGGTTCGGCACCGAGAACGATATTCTCCCAGACCGTGTACTCGTCGACAAGCACAATCTCCTGATGCACCATCCCGATGCCAGCTGCGATCGCAGCCGCCGGGGACGCAAACCGAATCTCGCGCCCTTGGTAGAGCACCCTGCCACGATCCGGATGGGCAAGCCCATAGAGCACCTTCATCAGGGTGCTCTTGCCAGCACCGTTCTCGCCGACCAGGGCATGGATCTCGCCTTCCACAAAGCGCAGCGAGACATGGTCCAGCGCCAGAAGCGCTGGAGGGTAGACCTTGACAATCTCCTGCAGCTCGATCAAGGCAGGCAAAACAGGTGGGGAGGCTGCTGCTGCCCCCCCACCCGTTTCTTCGCCGCTGCGCCGCAGCGGCGGCACCAACCTACTGCCAGATCTCACGGCCGTCGTACAGCTCGACCTGAAGGCTGCCGTCCACAATCTGCTGGCGCAGCGCGGCGACCCGTTCTTCGATCGCCGCAGGCAGCACCTGGACCTGGGCTTCTGTGACCAGATCGACCCCACCGCTGGCCAGCCCGTACGAGAGGAGCGCACCAGCCACATAGTTGCCCTCCACGATCGTCTGGTAGACCTCCTGGATGGCCTTGCCCACATCTTTGATATCGCTGGCCACCACAAAGCCGGGTTCGAGGTCGTTCTGGTTGGTATCCACCCCGATCGCGTACAGCGAACGCTCGCTGGCTGCCTGCAGCACCCCGATGCCTGCTGCAGCGGCCACCTGGAAGATGACATCGGCCTGCTGGTCGTACAGCTGCAGCGCAGCCTGCTTGCCCTTGGCAGCATCATCCCACGCGCCGCCCAACGATCTCTTCTCCACCCGAATGGCCGGGTCGACCGCGTGGGCGCCCGCTTCATAGGCGTAAATAAACGCGTTGACAACCGGGTCCACATCGCCGCCCACCACCCCGATCACCTTGTCTGGGTTGATGTTGGGGACGCTGGTGTCGACCGTCAGCATCCCGGCGACCACACCCGCCAGATAGGCGCTCTCTTCCTCGATGAAGTCCACCGAGGTGATGGTTCCGCCGCTGTTTTCAACCACAGTATCCAGGTTGACAAACACCTTGTCGGGGTTGCGGTCGGCGATCTCTCTGAGCGCGTCTTCAAAGCCGTAGGAGATGACAAAAATGACGTCGGCGTAGGCAACCGCAGCCTGCAGCGAGGGCTCGTATTTGCCAGCATCGAAATTGGCTTCGATCGTGCGCGTCTCCACCCCATACTGCTCGGCCAGGGCATCCATCCCCGCCTGGCCAGAATCGTAGAACGCATTGTCGCCGAGCGCACCGTTGATCAGATAGACCGCGCGTGCTGGCTGGGTGGCCTGGGGTGCCGTGCAGGCCACAGCCAGGAGAGCGATCGCCAGCCACAAGGGCAGGCGGACAAGAGTTGGGCGCATGGGAATTCCTCCTGAACCATCACTTTGCTACAGGGACATCGGATCGGCTGGGGCAGGCTGGCGGGGGCTGAGCTCGATCGCCACATGGCCGGCGCGGTTGCGCGAGAAACGGCTCATGAGCGTAAAAAGCTGGAACTGCCAACCATATTTGGCGGCGAGCCGTCTGCGCTGCTGCGCATCGTCGGCCGGGCTGTCCAGCACGCGCGCCTGCGCATCCACCCAGCCGCTCTTGGGGGTTCCCCGCGCATCGCTGACCGCAATGCGGACCCGCCCGTTGTTGCGGATGCGCTTGACCTTGCCGCTGTCGCCCACAGTCCACACGAAGAGCTTGCTCCCCTCCGCCGTCACCCAGACTGGGGTCACCACCCCGGCACCGCTCTTGCGAAATGTTTCCAGTGCGATATACGTCGGATTCCCGATTTCTTGAAATTGCATAAACCCCTTCCTTGTCCATCCACCTGTTTAAGCAGTTGCTGACCAGCAGTCTACACGTTTGAACAGCTGCTGTCTGTCAGCTGACCCCCAGACTGCGGGCGCAAGCCCGCACTTTGCGTGCCGCTCGAATCGCCTGTTGGGCAGTGGGCAGGGTATACTTTGATCATCAACTGTCGCCGCTCCATCCAGAAAGACAAGATTTGAGACCCACTGTGGCTACCCAACCTCCCATGCAGCGTGTGCTCTCCACACGCCACATCTGGCTGCTCACTGTGGGCGGCTTCTATGCCTTTTTCATTTTTGGCTTTCTGGACAACCTCAAAGGGCCGACGCTGCCAGTGCTGCTGCGTGACCTCCAGTTCAGCTACAGCCAGGGTGGCACCCTGCTCTTTGGGGCCTACCTCGGCTTCATGCTGGCAACGCTGCTGACGGGGCTGGTCGCTGATTCGGCAGGGGTCAAGGTTGTCCTGCTGCTGGCGGGGGCCATTTTGACTGTGGGGCTGGCGGCCTTCAGCCAGCTCAGCTCGTTCTGGCTCTTGGTGCTGGCCATGGTTGTGATCGGGCTGGGGCTGGGGTCGATCGAGGTCGGAGGCAACTCGCTGATCGTCGACCTGCACCAGTTCAGCCGCGGGCGTTACCTCAACCTGCTGGCGGTCTTCCACGGCGTAGGGGCTTTTGTGGTGCCACTCTATGTCAGCCAGCTGCTCGCTGTCGGCTGGAGCTGGCGTCAGATCTTCCAGTCTACCCTTGGGTTGGCGATTCTGCTGGCTCTGATCTTTCTGCTGGCTCGCTACCCGCGCGCGCTGCCGTCAGGCCCCTCGCTCAGCCTGGGCACCCTCTTTCAGGCTGGTTTCACATGGCGAATGGGCTGGTACTATCTCTTGGTGACCGTCTATGTAGCGGCGGAGATCGGCTTTGCGGCCTGGATCGTCGAGTATTTGCAGCAGACAAAAGGATTCAGTGTCGGGCTCAGTTCGCTCTACCTCTCGCTCTTTTTTGCAGCCATCATGGTTGGGCGGCTGGTGGGCAGCTTTCTGGTCGAACGCGTCGGGTACCTGCCCATCATGCTGGCTGTGACGCTGGCGGCCAGCGTCACTTTGAGCGCAGGCATCTTCGGGCCGCCTGCACTGACCTTCTGCCTGCCGCTCACCGGCCTCTTTTTCTCCATCATGTTCCCAACTGCGACTGCCGCAGTCTCGGCGCTGCAGGCAGGCAACACGAGCGCGATTCTGGGTGTCTTTTTCACCTTTGGGGGGCTGGGGGGAGCACTCGGCCCCTGGGTGATCGGCGCTGCCGCCGATCTGGTGGGCATCCAGCTGGCCTTCGCGCTCAACATCTTCTTCTGTCTGGTGACGCTGGCCACGCTGCTGGTGATCCAGCGGCTGGTGCCAGCACGTCCAGGTGAGCCAGGCTAGGACTCGACGGCGTACCCCAGCTGCCTGAGCAGGTTCTGCCGTTTTCGCCAACGCTCCCAGACTTTGACCCAAAGTTCCAGATAGACCTTGGTGCCGACCAGCTCTTCGATCTCCGGCCGGGCGTTCTGGCCGATGCGTTTGATCATGCTGCCGCCGCTGCCGAGCACGATCCCCTTTTGTGACTCGCGCTCGACGTAGAGCACCGCGGAGATGTAGGTCAGGGTGGGGGCACGCTCCACAAATTCATCGATTTCGACCGCCAGGCTGTGTGGCACCTCATCTTGCAGCAGGTAGAGTGCCTTTTCACGAATCAGCTCGGCGGTCATGTAGCGCAGGTCCACATTGGTCACCTGATCTTCAGGGTAATAGAGCGGCCCCGGCGGCAGCAGCATGCGCACCTGTTCCAGCAATTCCTCGATTCCCTGTCCGGTCGCTGCGCTGAAAAGCGCGCTGCTGGGGGGGGGCTGCACCCAGCTGAGCAACGCCCTGTACTCTGCCATGCGTGCTGCAGTGGCCGCAGCGTCGCCTCCCCAACGGTCGGCCTGGTTGAAGCCCAGGAGGAGCGGGGGCAGGGTGACCCGTCGCCGTTTGCGGGTGGTGAGCTGCACAAGCAGCTCGGCGATCGAGCGCTCTTCCTCCCCAGGCGCGCTGTTGATGTCGACCAGCCACAACACGACGTCGGCGTCCGCGATCGTGCTGGCTGCGACCTGCACCATATACTCGCCCAGCCGGTGGAGCGGACGGTGGAGGCCCGGCGTGTCCAGAAAGAGGATCTGGACATTCTCTGCGGTCAAAATGCCCAAGATTGCGTCGCGCGTCGTCTGCGGCTTGGGGCTGGTGATCGCAATTTTCTGCCCCAGCACACGGTTGAAGAGCGTCGATTTGCCGACATTGGGGCGGCCGATCACAGCGACAAATCCGCTGCGATGGTCGGGCCCTGCCGGCGGGAGGAGTGGTGACTCGGCGTCCGCCAGGGTTGGGTGCATGGGTTGCATAGGATTCTTTCCTGCTCACAAACGAACAATGTTCACAGCCCAGCTCTGGCAGGGCAAGGAAGATCCGTTCAACGCTGCAGCGTCGATCGGGGCCGCGGGGGGCTGGCGTGCAGGCGCCAGCCAAAATGAGCACTCAAATGACGCAGATAGGGGTCTGGGTTGAGCGCCTGTTCAATCATATAGGTCGAACCGGTCAGCAAAATGACCGTATCGTCGCGCTGCAAAGAACGCGCCATCTGCAGCGCCTGCGGCGGCTCGGCTGCCAGCAAGATCGGGGTGTCGCCGAGCACAGTTTTGATCTCTGCGCAGACCTGCGTGGGGTCCTGGCCTTTGTAGGAGGCGCCGGTGACGATGATCGTCTGGGCGACGCCCGCCAAGGGACGAAAGACCTCAGCGGCGACACGCTGGCCCGAGATGCCCACGACCAGAATCTTGTTCTGTTCGCCAAACTGGCGGCCGATCTCGCCGGCCAGTGCCCCGATCTTTTCGGTGTTGTGGGCGATGTCCACGTAGACGCGCTCGTCCACTTTCCAAAAACGGCCCAGCAACCGTGCCCCGGCAAAGGCCCGCAGCACTGCACCTTCGTCGAGATCCGGCAGCAGCCAGCGCAGCGCAGCCAGCGCCAGCGCAGCGTTGCCTCTCTGATAGCTGGCCTGCAGCAGCGAATCTGGGGCGAGGTCGAAGGAATCCAGCTGTGCATTCAACGCAGTCACCGCACTGTCTTCTACCACCGTGCAGGGCGCCCCTGCGGCGACGCAGAGCTGCCGCACAATCTCCAGCGTCTCTGGGGCGCTCTCCGTCGTAAAAAAGGGGACGCCGGGCCGGACGATCCCGCCCTTGTCGAGCGCTCGCTGCCACAACTCCCCCCCCAGAAGGTGGGCATGGTCGCTGCCGACATTGGTCAGGAGGGTCGCTGACACCGCCAGCGCACGGGTCTGGTCGTAACGTCCGCCCACGCTGGTCTCCAACGCAGCCCAGGCCACGTTGTGGCGGGCAAAGAGGGCCAGGGCGACCAGAATCGAAACTTCCTGAAAGGTGTGCACATGTGCAGGGTTCTCCACGGCCAGACGCACGCAGTGAGGCCGCACCTGCTCCTCCCAGACCGCCTGCACTTCTGCCTGGCTGGCAAACTCGCCGCCGATGCTGAAGCGCTCACGGTAATCGAAGAGATGTGGGCTCATGAATGCCCCTGCCTTGCCAACAGAACCAAAGCCCACTTCGAGAAAGCGGCAAGTCGACCCCTTGCCGCTCGTGCCGGCGACATGGACCAGACGGGTCGGGTGCCCTTGGGGCCACAGCACCGCCACCGAACGGCTCAACAGCTCCTGACGTGCCAGCTTGGCAATCGACCACTCGGCATGATAGATCTGGTCGACAGCGTTGTAGTACGGAAAATTGGGAATGGCCAGCATCGCCTTCAATCTTCAAAGGGAACAGGAAGCACAGTGGCTTGAATACGGGCGATTTCCGCGGCGATCAACGCCTGCACCTCGGCGACCGCTGTGCTGACGGCAAACGTAAAGCTCTCGCCGCTGCGGCGCAACTTGCCTTCCACCACCCCATTTTTGAGCCCCTTGGCCCCCAACGTGAGCCGGATCGGAATCCCCAGCAGGTCAGCGTCGTTGAACTTGACCCCAGCCCGCTCGTCGCGGTCGTCGTAGAGCACCTCGACCCCGGCCGCCAACAGCTCTGCATAGAGCTGGTCGGCGGCAGCGGTGACCTCCGGCGTCTTTTCAGTCGCCAGGCTGACCAGCATCACCTGATAGGGGGCCACGGTGATCGGCCACTGAATCCCAGCTTCGTCGTGGTGCAGCTCCACAATCACCGCCATCAACCGGCCAGAGCCAATGCCGTAGGAGCCCATCACGATCGGCTTCTCCTCACCGTTCTCGTCCAGGTAGGTGGCGCCCATGGCGATGCTGTATTTGGTGCCCAGCTTAAAAATATTGCCGACCTCGACCCCACGCGCCGTGTAGAGCGGTGCCCCACAGTGCAAGCAGCTGTGGCCGTCGCTGGCTGCGGCCAGGTCCACAACCTGGTCAGCACTGTACTCCCGCCCATAGTTGGTGTTGAGCAGGTGGTACCCTGCCCGATTGGCACCAGCCACCAAATTGGGGCTGCGCGCGACCAGATCGTCCACCACCAACCACATGGCCTCGCGGTGGACACCGACCGGCGACCCGTAGCCCGGCTCGGCGCCGACCGCCTGGATCTCGGGGGTTGTCGCCGGGCGCAGGCGCCGCGCCCGGATCGCATTGGTGAGCTTGGTCTCGTTGAGCTCCATGTCCCCGCGCACCACGCAGAAGACAAACTGTTCCTGGACTTTGCCATCGGGCTGTTCGATATCGGCGACCAGAAAGACTGCTTTGGCCGTCGCACTGGGCTCGACCTGCAAAAACTCGGCCAGCGCGGCGATCGTCGTGACGCCCGGCGTGGCCACTTCCTGCAGCGGCAGCGGATCCTCAGCCGGCGGATCTGGTTTACGAAAGAGCGCCACCTGGCGGTTGGCGCTGTAGCCACAAGACGGGCAGAGCACCAGCGTATCCTCGCCGATCTCGGTCAGCGCCATGAACTCATGCGCCATCCGCCCGCCCATCATCCCCGTGTCGCTTTTGACCGCCACCACATCGATGCCGGCACGCCGAAAAATATTGAAATAGGCCTGATAAAAGTGTGGGTAATAGCTGTCGATGCCCGCTTCGTCCCGGTCGAAGGTGTAGGCGTCCTTCATCGTGAACTCGCGCACGCGCAGCAGACCGGCGCGCGGGCGTGGCTCGTCGCGAAATTTGGTCTGGATCTGATAGAGCATTGTCGGCAGCTGCCGGTAACTCTTGATATACTTCTTGACCAGGTCGGCCATGATCTCCTCGTGGGTCATGCCCAACACCATCTCCCGGTCGTTGCGATCCCGAAAACGTGCCATGTCGCTGCCGATCTGATACCAGCGGCCCGTCTTCTGCCAGAGTTCAGCCGGGTGTACCATCGGCAGGGTCACCTCCTGGCCGCCGATGGCGTCCATCTCGGCACGAAAGATCTCTTCGATCTTCTGTTTGGTGCGCAGCGCCAACGGGAGAAAATCAAAGATCCCAGCGGCGATCTGGTGAATCATGCCAGCACGCATCATCAGCTGATGGCTGACCACGTCGGCGTCAGCGGGCACTTCGCGCAGGGTCTGAAAAAAGAGCTTGGAAAGACGCATGGAAAGCTCCGGACGTTTAGCAGTTGGGCTGCCTCAGCAGCCGTTCGACCTGTTCTTGAATCTCGGCATAGCTGGCCACACCGACGATGCGTCCGACTTCTCTGCCCTGGTCCAGCAGCAGCAAAGTCGGCAGCCCCATCACCTGAAAACGCTGCGGGGTCTGCGGATTTTCGTCGACGTCCACAGAGGCCACCACCAGTCGTCCCGCATAGTCGCGTGCCAAAAACTCGATGTAGGAAGCGATGATCTGGCAGGGCTGGCACCACTCGGCCCAAAAATCGACGACAGCTGGCAGCGAAGCCCGCTCCACCAGCTCGGAAAAAGTGGCATCGGTGACCGAAACGGCCAGCGGCGCAGCCCACCTCTGCGGAGAAGGTTTGGGTGGCACAGGCTGTGGACGTCCCCCCAATCGTTGCCTCAACTTCTCAAACATGGCGACCTTCTTTTTCCGTTGTCTTTTTCGGTGAGCCTGTTTGTTCCTGAGTATATGTCTGGCAGCATGGAACTGTCAAAGCAGCTGTGGTAAGATTTGTGCTGTACCTTTTGCAATCGGCCAGCGCTTGACAGCGACCTACAGCTAGCGACAAGGAGCGATCATGTCTTCGACTTACCCATGGCTTTCCAGCTATGAGCCAGGCGTCCCCGCAACCGTAGAAATCCCCTCCAGGACCCTACAGCAGTTTCTGACCGATTCAGCCCGTAAGTACCCAGACAAGACCGCAGTGCGCATGGTCTTGCGCTATCTTCCCCTCGGCCTGGCTGTACAGGCCAGGCTGACCTACCGAGAACTGGACGAGCTGAGCAGCCGATTTGCCGCGGCGCTGGCAGCGCAGGGCATCGGCAAAGGCGCACGCGTGGCCATCATGCTGCCCAACTGTCCGCAGCAGGTCGTCGTCTACTTCGGCATT
>CAIOHJ010000326.1 GCA_903858085.1 uncultured Chloroflexota bacterium | reverse complement strand
GATTGCACTGTTAGGGCCGGTGGCAAAATTTGAGCGCACGCCAGCCACCGTGCGCAGTGCGCCGCCGCCATTGGGCTTCCACACCGAGGAAGTGCTGGCCGAGTTGCTCGGCTACACAGCCAGCCAGATCGCGCAGCTGCGCGCCCAGGGGGTGATCTGATCCCCAACATTCGCCGCATGGCGCCATTTTTCAAAAAGCGCAAGCATGCCCAGCGCCGCTCGAAAGTGATTTTGAGCGAAAAAGTGTACGCCCCGGGTCAAAAAGTCGTGTTTTGAGCAAAACTTGAGTAAAATCAACGAATGGCGAAAAATGGGTGGGGGGCTTGCTGGGAGCTCCAGAGCTTCGAGTCGAGATGAGGATCGTTTGAGCCACAAAGCGCCCTGGGGGTTGACGTTGTGGGTGTGGGGGATCAGCGGACTGGCTGTCGTGCCGCTGGTCTACATTTTGCTGCGTGCGGCGATCGCCGGCCCGTCGACCTGGGCTCGGCTGTGGGTCGGGCAGCTGCCCGATCTGATGGTGCAGAGCCTGCTGCTGCTGGGGGGAACTGTGGCTTTTACGCTGCTGCTGGGGGTGGGCCTGGCCTGGCTGGTCGAGCGCAGCGATCTGCCCGGGCGCAGCGTCTGGCGTCTGCTGCTGGCGCTGCCCCTGGCCATCCCAGGCTACGTGGCAGCCATCTGTTATCTGATTCTGCTGCGGCGCGGCGGGGTTGTGGACACGCTGCTGATGGCGTATGCCGGGTTTGACCGTGGGGAGGTGCCGCTGCCGTCTCTGTACAATCTTGGCGGGGCCACGCTGATCATCGGGCTGGTCAGCTACCCGTACATCTATCTGCCGACAGCTGCGGCGCTCCGTTCGACGGACCGGTCGTTGGAAGAGGCTGCCCGCATGTTGGGGCGCAGCAGCTGGGAGACCTTTCGTCAGATTACGCTGCCGCTGGTCGCACCTGCGGTTGCGGGGGGGGCTCTGCTGGTCGGGCTGTATGTGCTCTCCGATTTTGGCACGGTGGCCATGCTGCGCTATCGGACATTTACGACCGCCATTTACAACCAGTTTGCGGGTCAGATCGACCGCTCTGGGGCAGCCATCCTCTGCGTGTTCCTGATCCTGGTGGCGCTCCCCTTGTTGTTTGGGGAAGGGTGGTTCAGCCGTCGCCAGCAGCGTCTGACCTCGACGACCGCCTGGCGACCCCGTCAGAGGGTGCGTCTGGGGCCTCTGCGCTGGCTGGCGGCCGCGGGGGTTGCGGGGGTTGTGTTGCTGGCTTTGGGGTTGCCCCTTGGGGTGTTGGGAGGGTACAGCCTGCAAGGCTGGCTGTTTCCCAGCGAAGCCGACCGGATCTGGGGGATGAACAACGAAGGGATTCTGAGCTTTGGAGCCCACAGCCTGCTGGTGGCTGCGCTGGCGGCCACACTGGCCACACTGCTGGCCTTGCCGCCGCTCTATCTGGCTGTGCGCTTTCCGAGTCGGCAGGCGTATCTGCTGCTGGCGTTGAGCCGCAGCCCTTTTGCCCTGCCCGGGATCATCATCGGCCTGGCTTTTGTGTTGTGGATCAACCGCTGGCTGCCAGCCATTTACGGTACAATTTTTGCACTGGTCTTCGCCTTTGTCTTTCGTCTGCTGCCGCAGTCGCTCTCTACAGGAGAGGCGGCGCTCCGTTCGGTCTCCCCCGAGTTGGAAGAGGTGGCGCGCACGATGGGGGGGAAACCTGCCAGTGTCCTCTGGCGGGTCACGCTGCCGGTTGCAGCTCCTGGGCTTGCAGCCAGTTGGGCGTTGGTGTTTATCGCGGCGATGAAAGAACTGCCAACAGCCATTTTGCTGCGCCCGCCCGGCTTTGATACGCTGCCGGTGCGCATCTGGGCAGCGGCCAGCGAGAGTGTGTACACACAGGCAGCGCCCCCTGCGTTTTTGTTGATTTTACTGACGACGTTGCTGTTGCTTCCCCTGCTGCAGAGCCGCCTGGGGATCGACCGGGCGATCCAGGAACCTCTTTGAGCCAATCGACCCATGACCCATCCACTGATCTCGTTGCAAAATGTCGTGAAGAAGTATGGGGGCCCTGCCGCTGCGGTCGCAGGGGTCACCTTTGAAGTGGCGCCTGGAGCGTTGGTTGCGCTTCTGGGCCCGAGTGGCTGTGGCAAGACGACGACGCTGCGTCTGATCGCCGGGTTGGAGAGGCCCGACGCCGGAACGATCTGGTTGGATGGCTTTCTGGCGGCCGGTGACGGCGTCTGGCGCTCGCCAGAGAGCCGCCGGGTGGGGATGGTCTTTCAGGATGGCGCGCTTTTTCCCCATTTGACCGTGGCGCAGAATATTGCTTTTGCGCTGCCTGCCAACCGACAGTCAGAGCGGATCGCCGAGCTATTGGGGTTGGTGGGGATGGAAGGATACGCCGGCCGGTACCCGCATCAGCTCTCCGGTGGACAGCAGCAGCGGGTTGCGCTGGCGCGTGCATTGGCGCCACAGCCCGCTCTGGTGTTGCTGGATGAGCCTTTTTCGCGCCTGGATGCTGCGCTGCGGGTCGCTTTGCGCGACGATGTGCGCGCCATTCTCAAATGCACCGGGGCGACCGCCATTTTCGTGACCCACGACCAGGAGGAAGCATTGAGCATCGCGGATTGGGTCGTCGTCATGCTCGATGGGCAGGTGGTCCAGGCGGGGACGCCCCAGGAGGTCTATACGCGGCCAGCCACACGCCAGATCGCCACGTTTGTCGGGGAGGCAAATCTGCTGCCCGGCCGCGCCAACGGTACAACCGCCGAGTGTGCGGTCGGCCGGGTGTTGCTGGCAACTTCCCAGCAGGGAGCGGTCGAGCTGATGATTCGGCCGGAATCGATCGAGCTGCGTGCGGCCCGTGGGGGCACGGCGCGGATCGATCGCATCCGTTATTTTGGCCATGACCAGTCGCTGCATCTGACCCTCCAGGATGGCAGTCAGCTCTCTGTTCGCAGCCTGCCGAGGCCTGATCTGCAGGTGGGCCAGGAGGTCGAGATCGCGGTGCGCGGGGTCGTGGTGGCCTACCCCCAGCGCACCTGCTAGGCGCGTTGGCGCACGTCCAGCGCGTCGCGCAGACCGTCTCCCAGCAAATTGAAGGCGAGCACGGTCAGGATCAAGGCCAGGCCGGGAAAGAGGATCAGGTGTGGGGCAGTGAAGACCTGGTTGCGT
>CAIOHJ010000325.1 GCA_903858085.1 uncultured Chloroflexota bacterium | reverse complement strand
TTCGGCTCGCCAAACGCGCGCCAGCGATACGCGCCTGCAGCCTGCTGGATGTACCCTGCACGCACAAAATTCATATTTGACAGCAAACCGAGCATCTGCTAATATTTTAACATTGTTCGGAATTTAATTATTGTTCGCAAAAAGCTATGATCGCTATCTCGATTTCGTTGCCCAGTTGGAATGGCAGTCCGCTGGGGGCTGGACCTTCGGCACCGACGAAGCCAGCACCGTTTACCCCAAACTCACCTCCTTTAGGGAGTTTCTACGCAAACACCAAGTCACGAATCTGTGAGGGCGGCGATGAAAAAGTTTTATCATCGACTCAAAAACTAGACCACATGCTTTCGAGGTAGAAAATAACAACATGGAAACGATCTTCTCGCTCAGCAATCTGCTCGTCATGCCCTTCTGGCTGGCCATCATTTTCCTGCCGCGCTGGCGGTGGACAGTACGTATCATGGCATCCCTGTGGCCCATCGTGCCGGTGGCCTTGCTCTACACAGTTCTGGTTGTCCCCAATCTGCCAGTGCTCTTTCCGATGCTGGCGAATCCTGAGCTGGCCGCCATTGCTGCACTGCTCGGCACACCACAGGGGGCCAGCGTAGCCTGGGCACACTTTCTCGCCTTCGATTTCTTCGTTGGCCGTTGGGTGTATCTGGATGGGCGCCGTGTGGGGCTGAGCGCGTGGATCGTCTCTCCGATACTCTTCTTCGTGTTGATGATCGGTCCAGCCGGCTTTCTGTTCTATGTGCTGGCGCGACTGCTCAAAACGCAGGCGATGGCACTTGTACCTGGCAAATCCGCCTGACCGCAAAGCCACGTTACCAACCCATCCTGATGCTGTCTAGCCCCAGTGAGCAGGGCAAACGCGCACAACGCAGCGAACTTGACCAGGACAAGGAGCCCACCATGACAACCAATTCTACTACAACCCGGCATTTCACCTCGCTACCCCCTGCACGGTGGCAAAACGCATGGCAATTCAACCGCGTCCTGGCACTGGCGATTCTGCTCCATGTGGCGATCGTACCGCTGCTGCTGATGGGCATGGCGGTTGACCCGAAGGTCATCGGCGGCGCCAACGGCTGGATCAAGCCGCTGAAATTTGCCCTCTCGGGCGGGATTTACGGTGCCACGATGCTCTGGATGTTGACCTTTGTGCAGGGGCGGCACCGCTGGGTGCAGGGGATCGCAAACGTCACGGGCGTCGCGTTGATCGTGGAAACTGCGCTGATCACCTTGCAGGTGGTGCGCGGCACGACGAGCCACTTCAACGCCGCTACGGTCTTTGACGGCATTGTCTTCAGCATCATGGGCACATTCATTTTGTTACTGTCACTGGCCGGCTTTCTACTTGCCATCTTCCTGCTCTTCCAGCGCCTGCCTGACCCCGTAGTGGCGTGGGGGCTGCGCTGGGGATTGATCATTGCGCTGGCCGGGATGAGTTCCGGCGCGCTGATGACCTCCGGCAACCTGCCGCCGTCGTCGCAGGCAGCGGTTGCGGCAGGCGAACCCGTGACGGTCGTCGGCGCTCACAGCGTCGGTGTGGACGACGGCGGACCGGGGCTGCCTTTGCTGGGCTGGAGCACGGCTGGCGGCGACCTGCGCGTTGGCCACTTCTTTGGGTTGCACGGCCTGCAGCTGCTGCCGTTCATGGCCTTTCTGCTGACCCGCCCTGCAGCCAGGCGCCGGCTCACGCAACGCCAACGCGTCAGGTTGATCTGGATCATTGGGATTGGCTACCTGGGGCTGACGATCCTGCTCACGTGGCAGGCGCTGCGCGCCCAGCCGCTGATCACACCGGACGGCACGACACTCCTTGCAGTAGGGTTGCTCGCCACCGGTGTGGGGGTGGGTGTGCTGCTTGCACTGGCGGGCGGACGGCACCCGGCACCTCATCAACTGGCCTAAGCCCAAAACTCGCAGATCGAGGCCATCAGTGCCGATCTTTCATCTCGGTACCTGGCCGAACGTATCACCCATAACTCACAGGGAGAAAGAATGATGACTGCCTCAACTTACCCGATCTCTGGCAACTCAGGCACAACAAACGAGTCGCGTGGCCTGCGCCAGGCAGCGATTGTCCTGCTCATCATCGAATTTTTC
>CAIOHJ010000324.1 GCA_903858085.1 uncultured Chloroflexota bacterium | reverse complement strand
CGCGCTGAGCAGCAGCACAGGAGCCACGCGCTCTTCGGTCAGCAGACGGGCAGCTTCGATCCCATCCATGTCTGGCATCTTGATATCCATAATGACAATGTCGGGGCGCAGCTCGCGCGCAAGATGGACGGCGCTGCGGCCATCGCCCACTTCGCCTACGACCAGGTAGCCCAAGTTGGTCAGCATTTCCCGCAAGTCCATGCGGATCAGCGACTCGTCGTCGGCGATAATCACTCGTGTGCGTTCCACCTACAATCGCTACCTTTCTGGCGCTCCTGTCTGGCGCTTCAGGTCGTTCACATCTGCACTGCTGGCAGAAGCCGATCCGATCGAATCAAGCTTTCTTACTGTACTTTTACCGCATAAGGCCTCTTCTTGGCAAACCGTTCTAAACGTTACGGCGCATCCAACCGACCGGTTACCCGCTGCGGCTGTTGCGTTTGGGGAGGGTCACCCGGGCAGTGGTGCCGGCAGGGGCTGACTGCTCCTCTGCCCGGATCGACTCCAGCTGCAACGTGCCTTTCAAGTCGTCGGTCACCAGCGTCTGTACGATCTGCAGCCCCAACGTCTGCCCGATCTGGGTTGGGTCAAAGTCGGCGGGCAGCCCTGCGCCATCGTCGACGACCTCGATCCGGACAGTGTCGCCCAGGTCTTCCAGCAGAATCCGGATCGTCCCCTGGGCACGGTCTTTGAGCCCATGCTCCACTGCGTTGAGCAGCAGCTCGTTGACCACCATTGCCAGCGGGGTCGCCTGGCTGGCAGGCAGCCGCACCGAAGGCCCCTGCACCTGGATGAGAATTTCTTGATCCGGGCGCGCCGAGACTTGGGTGACCTGGTTGGCGATCCGCTGGCATACATCGCGCACGTTGATGGGCCGGTGTTCGTCCTGGCTCAAAAATTCGTGGATGACCGACATGCTGAGCACCCGGTTGACCGCGTCGGTCAGATGTTGGCGGGCCTCCTCGTTCTGGGTTCGCCTTGCCTGGATGCGCAGGATGGCCGCAATGTTCTGCAGGTTGTTTTTGACGCGGTGATGGACCTCCTGGATGATGGCAGATTTGACGTTGAGTTCGCGTTCTTTTTGCACAGCTTCGGTGGCGTTGTGGAGCAGCACGAGGACGGCTTCTACCCCATGCTCCCCCCCCGGCGTAAAGGGGGTCCAGGGCAAAGCCAGCCAGTAGTTCCGCCAGCGGATGGCTGGCATGCGCAGCGGGATCGCCGATCGCACCCAAGTTCGCCCCTCTTGGCTTTCGACTCGCTCGGCCTGGCAGAGCTGGCTGGCAAAGACCCGTTCGACAAGCTGCACGTCGTAGGGTTCGAGCGATGCCAGCGGCTGGCCGTGCGTCCTGGGCAGGATGCCGATGCTGCGAAAAAGGTTGGCGGCGATCCCACTCATGTAGACGACGGTGCGGGTGGCGTCGACCATGTAGATGCCGTCGTAGAGGGAGAATGTGCCCAGGGCCGCAGCGCTGGCCAGTTCCCCCCGCACACACATCTCCTGCAGCCAGACCACAGCCTGACGGAAGTAGCGGCTGCGTCGGCGCTGGCGTTCGTGGGCGATCATGTTGGTCTCGACCAGCAGCGCGCCCAGCACCCGGCCATCCTCGCTGTGGATCGGGAAGACATCTTGGATCACCGGGGCACCGTCGCTCAAGACCTCGCGCCGCCGCCGCCCACCGCTGCCGCTGCTCAATGATTGAAACAACAACGGCTGCTCCGCAGCATGCAAAATTCGTCCGGTCGCATCTTTGCGGTACAAAGAGGAGATTGAGCTGGGCAGCGCGTGCACGGCAACCAGCGCCTGTTGTCGTGCAAAGGGGGTACAGAGCAACACGTCGGCCCGGCTGACATCTGCCGTGATCGACAGACCAGCCTCTACCTTGCGGAGAAGCTCCAGATCGGCGGGCCCAAACCCAGGCAATTGGCTGACTCGACTGTCCATCGTCGGTTACGCACAGACACGGCGTATCACTGCGGTTTCTGTTTTCTCCAACCCTTTACTCAAAAAAGCTCCCGCAGTCCAATACTGTGGGAGCTTTTCGGATCTCGCCTGCACTGTCTTTGAACAGCTGCAGGAGGGTGGCAGTCGGGGCGAGAGGATTTGAACCTCCGACCTCTTGAACCCCATTCAAGTGCGCTACCAATCTGCGCTACGCCCCGTTGCATTTAGAGTATAGCACGGTCGCCCAGAGCAACCAAATTGCTGCTCCAGCGAAGGGACAATTCAGAGAGCCAGGTCGCCTGTGCGCCATAGCCTGTTGGAGAGCGTTTCGACGGCTTGATGGTGTG
>CAIOHJ010000323.1 GCA_903858085.1 uncultured Chloroflexota bacterium | reverse complement strand
GCCATGACGTTCCTCAAGGGGCTCTACGACGCAGGCTGCGCCTACTTCTTCACCGAAGGCTACCCAAACCCGCAGTTCGCCGCCCGCAAGGCGCTCTTCGCCCAGGGCTCCACCTCGGGCATCCCCTTTTACGGCGGAGACCTTGCCACCGTGGCCGCAGAACAGGGCCGCGAACCAGATGGCTGGGGTGTCGCCGCGATCCCCCACACCACCGAACAGCCTGTTCAGAACATCTACGGCGGTGATGTGATGATTGCCAAGACCACCCCAGAGCAGGAAGTGGCCGCCTGGCTCTTTGTCAAATGGTTCACCTCCCCAGAAATTCAGGCCCGCTGGACGGGGGTCAGCGGCTACTTCCCGACGCGTGCCAGCACCGCCGACTTCTTCTCCGAAGTCCAGATGGGCGACGCCCAATACCTGCAGGGGGTTGCGCTGCTCCCCTTCAGCGCCTACGAGCCGCAGCTCATCTCCTACACCGCGGTGCGCGACGCTGCCACCACGGCCTTCAACGAGATCATGCAGGGTGCCGACATTCAGAGCACCTTGGACACGCTGACCGCCTTCGCCAACGAACAAGAAGAGACGATGCTGGCAGAAGCCAGGTAAACCGCGGCACAGGAAAGAACCAGACGGGGGGGCAACGTTTTGCCCCCCCGTCTGTGTGCAGAGGAGGGAAGCAATGCACAGTGCTCGACGCCACTCTCAGATCAGCCGATTGATTCCTTCGCTTGAAAAGCTCCGAGCCGACGCGCTGGCCCTTGTCGAAACCCACACCGACAGTTTCTACAAAATGGAGGCGATGGAAAATCACAGCGCGCACAACCTCTTGCACTATCTGGCGATACGCCAGCAAGACATTCGCAAGCTGCAAAGCGACCTGAGTTCACTCGGTCTCAGTTCGCTTGGCGGTCTGGAGTCGCACGCGTTGGCGACCTTGAACGCAGTGGACATCGCCTTGCACAGCCTCGCCGGCGAGAGCGCGCCGGAGTTCTTGCCCGAACCGCCTGTCGACTACGTGACGGGACCGCTGATCTTGCGTGAACGAACGCAGGCGCTGCTTGGCATGCCCTCTGGCAAACGGTCGGTGCGCATCATGGTCACCATGCCCAGCGAGGCCGCCACCAGTTATCGTCTGGTGCGAGAACTGCTCGGCTCTGGCATGGATGTGATGCGAATCAACTGTGCCCACGATGACCCCCAGGCGTGGCTTGCCATGATTGAGCATCTGCATCGCGCCGAACGCAAGTTGGGACGTCCCTGCAAAATCTACGCTGATCTGGCCGGGCCAAAGCTGCGCACAGGCCCGATCGAAGCCATCGGCCGCATCCTCAAGATCTGCCCGACACACAATCTGCGCGGAGAGGTGCTGCACAGGGCACAGCTACGGCTCGTCGAAGATCAAGGAGAGGTCGTCACCCCCACCACACCGCCGACAGTGCCGCTTTCGCCCTCTCTTTTGCAAAAAGCGCAGGCTGGCGATCGGCTGGCCTTCGAGGATGTGCGCGGCCGCAGCCGAAGCCTGACGCTTCTTCAAAAAGACGCTGCCGGTTGTCTTGCCGAGACCGACCGAACCTGTTACTTGGAAACAGGGGCAACCGTTCGTCTTTTGCGCGATGAGCAGGAGATAGATTCTGGGGAGATCGGCCTGTTGCCTGAAGTATCGCCTCCCCTTCTTGTCAAGCCGGGAGATGGGTTGTTGCTCACGTCGGACTCGATTCCCGGTCGAAATGCGCTGCTCGATCGCCACGGGGATGTCGTCGAACGGGCGCGGATTGGCTGTACGCTGCCCGGCGTCTTCGCAATGGCAAAACCGGACGACAAAATCTGGTTCGACGACGGCAAGATCGGCGGCCGCATCGTGGAGGTCCAACCGAACCAGCTTGTGATTTCGATCACACAGACCGCCCTGAATGGAGGGCGTCTGCGCGCAGAGAAAGGGATCAACCTGCCGGACACCCAGTTAAATACTCCTGCGTTGACCGAGCAAGACCTTGCCAACCTCGCCCTGCTGGCACCGCATGTTGACATGGTTGGGCTCTCTTTTGTCCATCGCGCCGAGGATGTGCGTTTGCTGCAAGCAGAATTGGGGAGGCTGGGCGCTTCGCATCTGGGGATTGTGTTGAAGATTGAGAATCGGCACGCGTTTGAGAACCTGCCCACGATTCTGTTGGCTGGGCTCGAAAAGCCGCCGATTGGCGTCATGGTGGCGCGCGGCGATCTGGCCGTGGAGGTCGGGTTTGAGCGGCTGGCCGAGGTGCAGGAAGAGATTCTCTGGCTGTGCGAAGCAGCACATATTCCTGTGATTTGGGCGACGCAGGTGCTGGAGAAGATGGCGAAGAGCGGGAAACCGTCGCGCGCCGAGGTCTCCGACGCGGCCATGAGCGGTCGCGCCGAGTGCGTTATGCTCAACAAAGGGCCCTATATCGATGAAGCGGTTCGTTTTCTGGCTGGCGTGCTCGAACGCATGGAGGCGCATCAATCCAAACGACGCAGCATGATGCGTCGGCTGGCGATCTCGCGCGTCCAGCCATAAAGAAGGGAACGGCGCTGCGTCTGACTCTCCCCGAGCCAGTCAAGGGGCTGAAGTGGGGGTGTGCGGGGCTTTTGCGAATTTTTTGATTCAAGGCCCTGTCGTCGGGGCAGCTTTCTGCCCCAGCAGATCCTCCAAGAAATTCGCCCGGTTGAACTTTTGTTCCAGGAAGCGTCCGTGCGCCAGCAGTTTTTGCGTATCGTTGGCGCTGAGGTCCACAACGATCTCTTTCATCTCTCGATCCAGAATATCGAGCTGCTCGTTGAGCAGCTGGCGTGCCGTCTTGCCGTTGCGCACAGGGTGCAGATTGGCAAAGGCAGAGGGGAGCGAGAGATAGTTCTCCAGCGCCGTCGGCAGATACTCGAAGACAGTCTGGCGAATTGTGAAAACGTTGCGGTCGCCGAGATTGCTCGCCGCCAGGATGGGGAGGATCGAGACGATCGACGTCTGGATGCTCTCGACTTTGGCGAGCAGCTCGGCTGGCGTATGCTGGCGGATCTTGCGCACCAGCTCGTTGAGTTGCGCCCGAATCTCCTCTACGGAGAGTTGTGTCTGAATCGACAGGTCGTATGTCGTCTGTCTGGGGGTTACCAGAACGCCGATCAGATAGAGCCCCACGACGATGAACAGCCAGAAATCCAGGACAAGCCCTCCCCAAAAGAGCAACAGCCCCACCAGCCCAAGCAGGGAGCCGACGATGTTGGGCGTGCTGTAGAGAAAGAGCAGGAGGCTGTCGCGTCTACGCATCGAATTTTTCTCTCGATCTCATGGTGAGGGGTTTACCTATCGATGGCGGGCGCTCGAGCAAATCGTCCGCCTGGCCGTCACTGATAGCCCCGGATTTCCTTGAAGATTGTGCTGAGCGGCTCTTTTTGTGCGTCGAAAAGCCGTCCCCCGGTCAACTCGGCAATGCCAGACATTTCGCCCTGATTGGCGTCTCCAAACAGAATGGTAAAGACGGGCACGTTCTGCAATTCGGGCGGCAGCGAGCGGTGCCATTGGACGAACTGCTGGTACGATGCACCCTCGTTGTTTTCGCCGTCGCTCATCAAGACAATCGAATAGTACCGTTGGGGGTCAGTCGGGTAGGCGGCGTCGACGATTTCGTACGCCTTGCGCAGCGCCGTATAGATCGCTGTCCCGCCGTCTGCGGTCAGGGTCTCGATGGATTGGCGGATGGCGCCCATGTCGCTGGTGGGGGTATCGACGACGAAGCGGGTCACCTCCTTGACGTCGGCGCTGAAGGGCACCATCGTGATGATTTCGCGGCTGCGAAAGCGGGCAAACTGCCCGGTCAGGGTGGTGTCGAGGCCGGTCAACCCCAGCAGGGCTGTGCGCAGGTCGCGGAGGCGGCTGCCGTCCATCGAGCCGCTGACGTCGAGCACGTATACTGTATGGGCTGGGCGGCGCTGTTGATCCAGATAGCCGTCGATCAGCCGAT
>CAIOHJ010000322.1 GCA_903858085.1 uncultured Chloroflexota bacterium | reverse complement strand
GGCGCATCGGCGGCCTGCGTCACGTCGAGCCGATCGAGGGTGACTCTGCCCGCATACGCCCCGCTGGTGATGTCGGCCACGAAATCGACCGGGCTTCGCTTCAGGTAGAGATCTCTCAGCCGTGCCAGGCTCTCCTGTGCTTTTGGCCCGTAGAAGATGCCTTCAATCTGTAGCCGCACTGAGTCGCGCCCCAGGTTCTGCACCAGATTGCCTGCCTGACCTGGGATGCGGTGGTAGACAAAAGCTGCCTGCTCCAGGGTGACAATGCGATGCACCCGTGGGAACTGCACGCCGCCCAATTCAATTGCCATATCTCTCTATGCTCCGTAGTATCGGTGATACTCACGCGTGATCTCACGCGCAAGCGCCTCCATCAAGTCGTCCACCTGGGGGTGCGTTGTGTAGACCGGTGGGATCGCCGCGTTCGGTGCAGCGGCCTGTCCGCTCTGACCGTGTGGTGCGTACGCTGCCGGTGCTGTGCTGGCCGGCAGTGCGACGGGCGACAACACAGCGGCAGCGCCTTCCCTGCCTGACCCTGCCGTCAGGCTCGTGGCACCCTCCGTCGGCAGAACCGCCCCGCTTCCGCTCACCGCTGTCGGCGCTTCCTCCACGGGCAGCATCGGTCGATTCGGTGCCATGGGCTGCATCGACACATTCGACGCAGGTGCCGGCCACAGATCGTGGGTCGGCGCCGCAGCGGGCTCGGCCCATGCCGTAGGGGGACGGGCATTGGTCGACAAGCGCTGTGCCAGATCGCGCAGGCCGCCCACGCGGGGGGGCGCTGCCCAGAAGGATGGCTCGCCAGAGTCGTCTGTCTCAGCCGCCTCCGCCAGCGGCGCAGCGGCGGGCGACCCTTGCTGAGCCAGCTCGTGCAGCCCGCCCTGTTGCCCCGCGCCCAACGGGGCCGCCACCACCGGCTGCCGGCCAGGCGCGGCTGTGCCTGCCAGGGGCGCAGCCGCTTGCCCTGTCGTGGGCGATTGTGGGGGCGCCGCTGGGGAAGAGCGCACGGCCGCTGCAGAGAGGCTGCGCCGGCTGTCCGGGTGGGCAGGCACCGGGCGCGCGCCCTGCTGCTCTACGGCTGTAGGGGGGGTGGACTGTACAGCGCCCGCCGCGCGTGCTGCTGCCAGGGGCGCAGAGGCTGCGCCCGCACGATCCACCCCCGCAACGGGGGCTGGCTTTTCACGGGGCGGATCCGCACCGGGCAAAAAACCGGCGGTGAGAAAGCGTTGCAGGTCAAGCAGGCTGTCGAACGGTTCTTGCACTTGCCCCAATGCTGCCGCCAGACGATCCGTGGCCAGCCAGTGGCTCTGGCGCACAGACGCAGGCGACAGCCAGTCACCCTGCCAGCCTGCCAGCAGAAGATGGAAGTCGGCGCGTACGTCGGCGCCTAGCTTGATCAGTGTTGCACGTACCTGTGAATCACCCATTCGTTTCTTGATCCAATAACTCGAGGTAGATCGCAATCTGGGCCATGGTCAGCGCCTGCACCTCTTGCGGTGTCCAGCCAAAGGCGCGCGCCAGTCGGTAGCTCGCCTGAAGGAGCGGTGTGGGCGTTGCCAGGTTCAATTGCTTTTTTTTTCACTGAGCCCGCTGATCTCACGAATGTGTGCGATCAGGAAGTTGACCAGCCCCAACGGCAGTTGCTTGATCTGTTCCAACGACAACGTCGGCTGCACCAGCGACTCTTTGATCAGCAGGAGCGGAATCAAGCCATCCTCCTGGCGTGCTGCTTTCATGATCAGCTGAAATGCCCCGATCGTCACTGGACGTAACTGGACAGTCAGATCGCCGGCGCTGCGCTGCAGCAACTCACCTGGCACCACAATCTCGAATGTGACGCTGGCGCCTGCCAGCAAATCTTCGGGCGTTGCTTGGAAATCAGCCATGACAGCGCCTAGCTGCTCGTCTCTTCACTGCTGATGCGCAGCGCCTTGAAGCTGACCGATTCCATCACGAAGTCGTCTTCCGGCAACGCAAAGTTCCAGCTGTCAAACTTCACACCAAAAAGCACCAGTTTGCTGCTGCTGCCGGCTGCTGCCGGATTGCTGAGGTTGATCACCATGTTGAAGGTCGGCTGCGCCATTGCTTCACTCGGCGGTGGGCTGGCGGCCCCGTCACCCAACAGCAGGCGCAGCAGGGCGCCGTTGACATGCGCACGTTGCGCAAAACCGGAAACGTTGATGTTGCCGGGGCGCAGCTCGGTGGCGAAACGCTTGCCGATCTCATGGTATGGGTGCACATCGTTTTCGACTTTGATCTGCACCTGTTGCAGGCGCGCAACAACGCTTGCCAGGTCGTACTCGCCGATCAGCGCGTCGGCCAGCGCTCCCTCCTGCGTCTCCTTGTCGTCCACCGCCAGTACTAGTGTTGCATCCGAACCGCGAAACACGTTGACATTCGGCATGATTGATTCTCCCTGAAGTGGTTGAAAGCGGTAGTGATGGTGTCGCCTCGGCGCAGCGATCAGCCGAGCGACATTGTCACCATGACATAATCAATACTGAAGGTCGGGCGGATCGTCAGTGTGACGATTGCCTGGCCGGCGATTTCCTGCGCACGTGTTGCGGACACGCTCAACTCGTAGCTGATCAAGGCCTCATTCTCTACCATGCGGGTCAGGAAGCCGTCCAGGGTCGCTTTCATGGCGCCGCGCACACGGTCGTTGTTCAGCTTTCCAATGTAGGGGTTGCAGGCCGCACGCACGCCAAAGATGGCGTAGTCGACGATGCGCCGCGTGGTGATCTGCGACCATGCCTTGTTGGTGGAGGTCGTGATGCCCTTCACCACACGCAGCCCCTCGCGTTGCTCGATGGTGAGGATGTTGGCCTCGACGAGCTTTTCCAGCTGGCCGTGGTTGAACTTGACCGCCAGGTTTGTGAGGTTCAGCGTTTTGTTGGTCGGGCTGGCCTGCACCGGCAGCGCAGAGATCAACCCGGCGACAGCCGCAGCGGTGTACGCACCCGAAAGCTGTTCTGGCGTCGTCAGTCCCGTGGCCGGGTCACGGCGCGAGAGCGTGATGCCGGGGGCAACGTAGATCACCCGGCCACCGTCGTGGACGAGGTTGCCCTTGGCATTCACGATATCTTTCACATCGGTCGAGCCGTTGCATCCCATCACACCGATGCGCTCGCGGTGGATGCTCTCCGTCTCGGAGAGGTGCGCCTTCAACACATCCACCATCTCGGCATTGGTGGCATCCTGGCCTGCCAAAAGGACGATGTTGACTGTCTCGTTCGACAGCAGTTCGAGACCGACGCGGTAGGCCTCCGCAGTGGTATCGGCGACAGTGGCCACATAGACGGTGCCGGCTCCGTTGGCAAAGAGCAGCTCGAGCGTCTTGAGCAGATTGTCGCTCTTGCTCTGGGCAGGGGTGCCGCCCAGCAGTTCACGGGCGTCGGTCAGGCTGCTGACAATCTGAACTGTGTCGGTGGCGCCCGCACCTGCCGTGCCGACGACGCCGACATTGCCGGTGCTCACGCCACCGACGCTGATCAGGCCCTCATCCCGCACTGTGACATAAGTCGCTGGTAAAATGATATTTGCC
>CAIOHJ010000321.1 GCA_903858085.1 uncultured Chloroflexota bacterium | reverse complement strand
GGCATAGAGTTCATCGACCGTCGGTGCAGCAGCCTGCACAACCTGCTGCAGTTGGCGCAGATCGACCGCACACCGGCTTGGGACCAGCCCCAGACGCCCCTCTGCGTCGACCAGATAATCGTCTTTGAGGTCGCTGAGCAGATGTAGTTCCCCTCGCAGGTAGGCGCGCGCTTTGGCTTCAGGCCAGTCCGACCAGAACAGCCCAGCCAGACGGTCGCGCGGCTGCAATGTTCCGGTCGCGGCCAAATAAAAAAGGATGGCTCGTGCCTTGATGCTGTTGCGCCGCAGTGTCAACAACTCTCCGTTCACCCATACCTGGGGTGGGCCAAGCAATTTGAGGTTGAGCATCAATGTAATCCGCGATGATAAAAGGCAAGCTCAGGCTTCCAGTATACGTGAAAAGCCATCCCCTGTCTAACCATCTCCCCTCTGGCGTGGGGGGGTGGGCTGATCAACGCCCGATCAACGCGTGCGCGGCTATCCTGGGAACAGAACAGCTCACAAGGCGTCGATTGTCTCAAAGAGTCCTGCTGCACGACGGCAGGTGTGCGAGAGAAACGAGAAAAACCATGCATCCGGCCCAAAGACACCAGAACGAGCCCTCCTCGCGCCCCGTCGGCCAGCCCCCTGTGCAGGCTTCTTCTGCGCCGCCGATCTACCGGCTGGCTGCGGTCAGCCAGCCGGCAGCGGGTGTACGGCTGGTTGACTGCAGCCAGTTCACCGTGGCCCCCTGCAGCGGCCAGACCCTCCATCAATCCATCCAACTTGGAGTCAACACCGCCCCTGTGCCGCTGACAGCAGCCGTTTTGCGCGCCCACAGCAGCGATCTCGTCGAGCTGCACATCTTCAACAACACGGCAGCCTCGCTGCAGCTTGCGCTGCTGGATGATGCCAGCCAGCCGCAGCCGCTTCCTGGCTACAGCCCGTTGAAGGCTGGAGAGACCGCAGTCTACCGCTGGCAGACGGCACAACCGGGGATCTACCCGCTCTTCGACCTGGCGGGGTTGGGGGTGTCGGGGCAGAGGGAACTTCTGGCGGTTCTGGTCGTCGCCCCCTAACGTCTTGTCGAGCGTCATTTGACAAAAACTCCCGACGACTGCCGTACCTCGAAATCAATTTCGAGTCACCCGGCAGGCTCAGCCATGCGCAGAGGGAGGGGGCGAAAACACTCTCATTTAACGCTTGACGGGATATGAGTGCAGGGGGTCAAAAACAAGCAAACAGTAGCGACGGACATTCACGAGCAAGTACAAGCTGCGAATCCTGGCAGAGAGCAGCCAGGCGAGATCGGAGCGTTGCTGCGACGCGAAGGGCTGTATTCGTCGAACCTGACGGAATGGCGGCGCGAACGGGCAGCAGGAGAGCGCAAAGCAGGTGTGGGTACAGATTCCCCTAATTTATCCTTGCAGGAAAGATAAATTTGCGGTAAAGCATCCGTCATGGACGGACAACTGACGGCGACCATTCAACAGAAGATCTACGATCTGCTGCTTTATCAGCGCTTCCGCGCCCTCAAGCCGCCGGAGGAAGTGCAGACGGGAACCGCCGCGACCTAGATGGGCCGTAGCGCCGTTGAGGAGGTGCTTGTTCTATGGAAGAGCGCTCACGACGACTTGTCGAACTTGCTCAACTTTTCACACGTCTTGGTTTTACCGCGTTTGGCGGTCTGGCAGCGCACATTGTCATGATGCAGTATCCTCTCCAAAAGCGCTGGGAGTGCGGTTCAAAGTTTTGCGGAAAGAGTGTTGAGAGAGGGCACGCCCCGCCCCATCGGGGCGGATGAGTTTAGCTTCGCCCTACAGCCACCCTGCCCTGTGACACAGACAGGACCGCAGCCGACCTCCAGCAGCACCTGACCCCATGGAACTGGCGCTCCGACGCCGGGTGCGCAAACGCGATGCCCTCCCCAGCTTCGCCGAGCGCGTCGCCCACCAGGCCGCTGTCGCCGTGCCAGCGGTGGCCTGATCCAGTACTTTTGGAGAGGATACGCAATAACACCACTTGAGTTTGGGCAATTTGTGGTCTTGACATTGGGGTCAAGTATAATCATGTCGTCCCTGTAATCGTTACTTCAACCAGAGAAAACACAATGCGCTCATTCATTTTTTTACTCACCTGGACAACTCTGCTGATCGGTGCTTTGATGGTGAGCGGTTGCGGTGGAGCCACCACAGCGAGCAACCAGGTTGAGTCCGTAGCAGAAACCGCATTCAACGAATGGGCAGTGAACAACGGTGAGCCCTATCAAGACGTACAAATCATGCAAGAAAGCAGCGACGAATCCCTCGCCACCGTACGCATACTGGCCTGGTTCCGTCCAACGGCTGACGCACCCTGGGAGGAGCGAGAAGCCCTGATGGAATGCCGACAAGGAGGCGGTACCTGGCAATGCGACCGCGAGCTGCGCTTTGCCTTGAGCGAAGGCGAGGTAAGCCGACGCAGCGCCACGATCCCTGCCGGCAGCTTCCAGATGGGCTGCGACCCCAGCAACCCTGCCGGGTCGTGCCAGGATGACGAGCAACCCCTGCGCACGGTGACCCTGGATGCCTATTCTATCGACAAGTACGAGGTGACCAACGCCCGCTACCAGGCGTGTGTGGACGCCGGCGCCTGTGAGCCGCCGCAGGAGGCAGGTTCCTACACACGTGATGCGTATTTTGGAAATCCAGAGTTCGCCAACTACCCGGTGATCCAGGTGACCTGGCACCAGGCCACTGCCTTCTGCGCCTGGGAAGGGGCACGGCTGCCCACCGAAGCCGAATGGGAGAAGGCAGCGCGTGGGACGGATGGACGCATGTACCCCTGGGGCGACCAGGCACCCACACAAGAACTTGCAAACTTTGACAAAAATGTGGGAGATACGACACCCGTGGGCAGCTACCCGGCCGGGGCCAGCCCCTACGGCGTGATGGACATGGCCGGCAATGTCTGGGAATGGGTAAGCGACTGGTACGACAGCGCCTACTACAGCCAGTCGCCCACAGACAACCCTCAGGGGCCGGCGACGGGCGG
>CAIOHJ010000320.1 GCA_903858085.1 uncultured Chloroflexota bacterium | reverse complement strand
GGTGCGGCGACGAAGGATCGGTTGTTCCAATAACTGGCCTGCCAGCCAGCGCCGCTCCACGTGGCGCCAGCAGGCTGTGCCTCTGCAGGCGCTACACCGACCAGCCACATCCCCGTCCACAACACCACCGCAAACTGTACAGCCCGATGCCAGAAGCGATCTGGCAACAGGCACAGTCTCTGGGTGCACATGACGCCCCCTTTCTCGACCCCACAAAATGAACTCCTCTTTTCAAAAACGCCTCCGTCTGGCCATCGGTTCCCCTTCGCTCCTCTTCCCACACAACGCGCCAAAGATCCCCCCCCCTGTTCTGGGGCCATTGAGCAGCTGCCCACAAGAACAGGAGGCAGCAAATTGCTGGCCTGTCTGATTGGCTGTTTGGGCTGGCCTGGCCCCAGTGTTAAAATTGTCCTTTATGCGTGCACTGGTCATCAGCGACAAAGTCGAGCCCATCTTGTACAGCGCTGGCATCAACCAACATGTCGGCGAGCTCGACCTGGTCATCAGCTGCGGGGATCTGCCTCATTATTATGTCGAGTACGTGATGACGCTGACCGGGCGGCCAACCTATTTCGTGCACGGCAACCACGCTCGCGAGGTCGAATACCACAGCCAGCGCGACGACCATTGGCGGGCAGTCAGCGAACCGGAAGGAGCGGTCAATCTCCACGCACGCACCGAGCGCGAGCAGACCTTGCTGCTGGCCGGGCTGGAAGGTTCGATCCGCTACAACGATGCGCCCCGTTTTCAATATACCAACACGGAGATGCTGTTCACGATCTGGGGAATGGTCCCTCGTCTGCTGACCAACCGCATCCGCTATGGGCGCTATCTCGATGTGCTGGTGGCGCACTCCCCCCCCTGGGGAATTCATGACCAGCCCGACCGTCCCCACCAGGGCTTCAAAAGCTTTTTGACCTTTATGAAATGGTTCCGCCCTCGCTATCTGCTCCACGGCCACATTCATCTCTACCGGCGCGATGTCACAACCCAGACCCGCTATCTCGACACCGAAGTGATCAATGTCTACCCGTACCGAATTTTGGAGCTGGAACCAACACCTATGAGCCAGCAGCGGCTGGAAGGCAAACGATTCGCATGAAGTATCATCTGGTCACCTTGGGCTGTCCCAAAAACAAAGTAGACAGCGACGGCATCGAAATGCAGCTGCGTTCTGCTCACTATCGTCCTACCGACCGTCGCCAGGAAGCTGACGTGCTGATCGTCAACACCTGCGGTTTTCTCGAAGCTGCCAAAGAAGAGTCGATCGCAGTTCTCCAGGAGCTGAGCCGGCGCAAACGTCGCGACCAGCTTCTGATTGCAGCAGGCTGTCTGGTACAGCGTGCCAGCAGCGAAGTCGTCGACCGGGTGCCCAAGGTCGATGGGCTGCTGGGCACCCGGCGTTGGATGGAAGTGCTGGATCTGCTGAGCCAGCTCCGCGCCGGCCAGCAGCGGCGGCGTCTCGAACGGTATTCCATGCTCGGCGACACGGCGCTGGCCGGCGCAGGGCTGGCTGGCGCAGGGCTGGCCGGCGCAGGGCTGGCCGGCGCAGGGCTGACTCAGCAGATCGGGGAGCGGGGAGTGCCTGCGCTGCTCGGGGACCCGCTGCACGAGTTCAGCACGGCCACCCCACGTCCCCCAGTCAACGCTGGCAGCGCCTATCTCAAAATTTCCGATGGCTGCAACGCCCCCTGTGCGTTCTGCACGATTCCTTCTTTCAAAGGCAAGCTGCGCAGCCGACCGCTGGCAGCTGTCGTAGACGAGGCGGCCGCTCTGGCTGCGGCAGGCGCACGCGAGCTGGTGGTCGTCGCCCAGGACACCACCGACTACGGCCGCGACCGCGGGGAACCCAACAGCCTGCCCCAGCTGCTTGCAGCGATCTGTCAGCGCACCGACGAATCGCTGCGCTGGGTCCGGCTGATGTACGCCTATCCTGGCCATGTCAGCGACGAGCTGATCGAAGTCATGGCCAGCGAGGCCAAGATCCTGCCCTACCTGGACATGCCGCTCCAGCACGGCGACCCACGCACCCTGCGGCGCATGCGCCGTCCGAGTCGGCTGGAGATGGTCTACGACCATGTGGCCAGGTTGCGCGCAGCCATGCCCACCCTTGCGCTGCGCACGACCTTTATCGTCGGCTATCCTGGCGAGACCGAAGAAGAGTTTCAGGGTCTGCTCGACCTGGTCCGGGAAATCGAGTTCGACAAGGTCGGCGCCTTTCTCTTCAGCCCGGAGCCGGGTACCCCCTCCGCCGATCTGCCGGACCCGGTCGACGCCGCCGTCGCACAGGAACGTTACGATCGGCTGATGGCGCTGCAGCAGCCGATCAGCCTGCGCAAAAACCAGAGCCAGGTGGGACGCCAGTTGCAGGTGCTGGTCGAAGGCCAGGGGAAAATTGAAGGCAGCAACGAGCCACTCCTGCTGGCGCGCTCCTACCGCGACGCACCGGAGATCGACGGGCTGGTCCTGATACCCGGGGGACGCGGGGCGGTAGCCGGTGAGATGATCGACGTGACGATCAACGGCGCGATGGAATACGACTTGGTCGGAGAGATGCGGGTGACAGAAACTTTTTCGAGCCGGCGGCCAGAACGGGCTGCACTCAGCCTGGAATAGTGGCCTACCACCAGCCTCGCTTCGGCTGCTGGCTCTGGCGCTGAATCAGCTGTGCCATCTGCTGCTGGAGGGCAGCCACCGTGTTCTCCAGCCCGCGCAGGCGGCTCTCCAGCCGTTCCTTGCGGGTCTCTTCGCGACGTTGATATTCTGCCAGCACCCGCTCCAACTCGAGCATCCGCTCGCGCAGTCTGCGGTTTTCTTCCTTGAGCGTAAAGTTGTCCTGGACAACGACGCCGACCATCTCGCGCAACGTCGACTGGCTGTTGAGCACACTCTGCTGGCTGCTGGCGATGGTGCCAAGCAGATCCCCCAGCACTTGCGGCAGTCCCCCCGCCTTGACCTCGGCCAGTTGCCGGTTCTGTTCGTGGGCCAATGCCAAAGCAGACGGCTCTTCCTGAACCAGACGCCTGGGGGTCAGATGGGCGTTGACCTGTTCGTCGGGCAGGCCCTGGCTCAACAGCCGCTGCACCATGCTGAGCGCCGCCACATCCGTGTTCGAAAATTTGGGGGGCTCACTCTGCGCCACTGGACTCAAAACCTGGGCAAACCGCTGGGTCCAGCTGCGCAACAGATCCGTCGTCACCTGAAAATGGTAGGCGACTTCGGTCAGTGAATAGACGCTCTCTTGTGCCAGCGAGCCTTCGTTCAGGGCCATAGCAGACTCAAGAAACTGTCAAGAGGGGCTTGCCGAGATGCTGGAGACAGCTGTTTCATTCGACGACCCGCCAGGTCGTGTCGACCACAGATTCCTCCTGCTGCGGTTGGCCTTGCTGGCGTTCGATCTGGTCGGAAGCCAGTTTGACAAAGAGCGCCAACGCCCCAAACAGGACCACCAGATCGTCGAAGGGCAGCATGGGCATCAGATCGAGCGGAGAGAGCCAGTAAAGTCCTGCGGCAACTGGCAGCAACAGCTTGAGCGAAGCAGGCACCCGCGAGTCAAACAACAGTTGAAGGGACTTTAGGACAAACCCTCCATTGCGGAAATTGGAAAACGGACGATGTTCTTGTGTCATGGTACGATTCTCCTGATCGGCAACTCCATTCATTCAGTATACCGGATGTTGCCCAGATTGCGAACTGTCGTCTTGGCGACAAAGCGTCTATGTCGTCTCCTTGGCTGTTTCAAGGAAAAAGGGTGCGGATCATGCCTACTTCTGCTCAAATGCTGGCCGGCTACCCAGAGATCTTGCTGCAAGTGATCGCCGAGCTGCGCGGGGCCTGGATCGAAGGGGCCGAGACGCGCGGGCAGGCAATCGAACTGTTGGCCGCCCAGCTGAGCGATCCGACCTCGGTCCAGATGGCCTACCAGGAGATGTGCGACGAGAGTGCGCAGGCAGAAACCGCCATCCAGCTGCTGCTGCGCACCCATGGGGAGATCGCCGAAGCCCAGTTCAGCCGTGAATTCGGTGCGATCCGGCAGATGGGCCCGGCCCGGCTCGAACGGGAAGCTCCCTGGCTCTACCCGGAAAACGTCGCTGAGCTGCTCTACTACAACGGGCTGATCGGTCGCGGCTTCAAAGGCGCAGGCCAGCAGGCCTACACCTACATCTATCTGCCCAGCGATATCACCCCTTGGCTGCCCCGCCCACAGAGCGAACTGCCGGTCGGGCTCCCCCTCCATCCGACCGCCCCACCGCCCCCGGCGCGCACGCTGCTGGCCGACGACGCTCTGCTATTGGATCTGGGAGCGCTGCTCGGTTTTGTCTACCACGAGCCACTGCGTCTGACCCCAACCGGCCACCACCCGGACGATCTCAGCGCCCTGGCCGAACGGCTGCAGACGCCGTTTGAACCGACAGACCGGGAAGGGCAGACCCGCCTGTTGTTGCTGCTGCACCTTGCGCAGCGGTTGGGGTGGCTGCGTCGAGAGGGGGACAGGGCGCATCTGGCCCAGAACCAGGTTGCCGCCTTTTTGGAAAAGAAACGGCCCGAGCAGCGCCGCCTTCTTTTTGAAAGCTGGCGGGACTCACCGGAGTGGAACGACCTCTGCCGCACCCCAGAATTGGAGTGTGTCGAGGCGGGTCTCTGGCAGAACGATCCGCTGCAGACCCGCAGCGCAGTGCTGTTGCTCCTCAGCCATCTGCAGCCGGGTGCCTGGTATGCCCAGACCGATCTGATCGAGGCTGTCCGCACCGTGGAGCCAGATTTCCAACGGCCTACCGGCGACTACGACACCTGGTATCTCCGCAGCAGCAGCACCCAGGAATTTCTCAAAGGCTTCGAGCGGTGGAACGAGGTGGAGGGGGCGCTGCTGCGCTTTTTGGTGCGCGGCCCGCTGGCCTGGCTGGCCGTGCTCGATCGGGCCCTGCTCGAGCAGGCTGAGGCGGTTGCAGATGGCACCCAGCTGCTTTCGCTCAGCAGCTGGGGAGCTCGCTGGCTGGGCCATGAGGTGCCCGACCCCGGCGAGCGGCTCCACGACCACTTCCAGATCGCCGAAGATTTTACAGTGACGCTGGCAAGTGGGGTTTCATTGGCTGACCGCTTTCGGGTCGAACGCTTTGCTCAGTGGCAGCAGAGTTCCCCACTTTTCGTCTACCGCATCACCCAGCGCAGTTTGAAGCGGGCCAGCGAACGCGGCATCAGCGGGGCCCGGATCGCCGACTTTCTGCGCAAACGGGCTCCGGCCACCCCGGCGCGCGTGCTGACGGCCCTGGAACGTTTTGCCGGAAACGGTTGACTTGCGTGGGGCTGCAGGCGGTTCGCTCCCGCCAGTTCTCACACGCTGCGCCCGGCCTGCGCCAATCGATCTCAGGGTCACCCGGCAACGCGCACACCGGCCTTACCAATTTGCGGCATTGGCCACACTCGTTTATAAAGAACCTAGCGGAGCTTTTCTGCTTCACCCATCTTATCCTCTACCATTCTTATCAGAAGGAGCCTCTATGCATCAGCGCAAGATTTCGCTCTGGGTCAGCCTGCTCGTGCTGCTGGGCCTGTTGGCGGGCTGCGCAGCACCTGTCGGCACAGGTGCTGTGGCCACCGAGCCAGCCGCCGAGGAAGCGGTCCCTGCCGGCCCGTTCGAGCCGATGTCCATGGTTGCCGAGAACTGCGACTACGGCGGCCTCTTCCAGGCGATCGAAGCGGTCGACGAACTCACCGTCAAGTTCACCCTCTGCCAGCCCGACCCAGCTTTTCCTGCCAAAGTCGCCTTTTCTTCCTTCGCCATCAACGACGCTGACTACCTGACAGCCAACGGCGGCGGCGGCGAGCTGATCGAGAAGCCCAACGGCACTGGCCCCTACAAGCTGGTCGAATGGCTGCGCGGGGACCAGATCATCTTCGAACGCAACGAGAACTACTGGGGCGAGAAGGCCATCCCGCAGACTTTGGTCTTCCGCTGGAGCGCCGAAAGTGCCCAGCGGCTGGTCGAGCTGCAGGCGGGCACGGTCGACGGCATCGACAACCCAGGCCCAGACGACTTTGCAACGATCGAGGGGGATGCCACCCTGCAGTTGGCCCTGCGCAAAGGGACCAACATCTTCTACCTGGGGATGAACAACAGTTTCCCCCCCTTTGACAACGAACGGGTCCGCCAGGCCTTTGGGATGGCGATCGACCGACAGCGTCTGGTCGACAACTTCTATCCCCCAGGCTCTTCGGTCGCCAGCCAGTTCATGCCGCCGTCGATCTTCGGCTACAGCGACGGGCAGGAATGGTATGCCTATGACCCCGCGCAGGCCAGACAAATTCTGGAGGAAGAAGGCGTGCTGCCCGGTTTCAAGACCACGATCACCTATCGCGATGTCGTGCGCGGCTACCTGCCCAACCCGGGCATCGTCGCCCAGGACATCCAGGCCCAGCTGGCCGAGATCGGTGTCGAGGCCGAGATCGTCGTGATGGAGTCAGGCGCCTTCTTGGACGCCGCCGATCGGGGCGAACTGGACGGAATTCACATGCTTGGCTGGGGTGCCGACTACCCGGACGCCACCAACTTCCTGGACTTTCACTTTGGCCCCGGGGCCTCGGCACAGTTCGGGGAAGGCTTCCAGGATATCTGGGATGCGCTGAACGAAGGCGCCACCAAGTCTGACCCGGCTGAGCGCCAGCCCTGGTACGACCAGGCCAACGAGCTGATCAAGCAGCATGTGCCAATGATCCCGATCGCCCACGGCGGCAACGGCGCAGCCTTCAAGGCGGATGTCCAAGGGGCCTACGCCTCCGACATTGGCGCCGAACAGTTCCGGCTGATGACCCCGGGCGACCGCGACACCTTTGTCTGGTTGCAAAACGGGGAGCCGGCCGGCCTCTACTGCGCCGACGAGACCGACGGCGAGGCATTGCGCGCCTGCGAGCAGATCATGGAGTCATTGTTGGCCTACGAGCCGGGCAGCGGCAACGTCGTAGCCGGGCTGGCCAGCAGCTGGAGTGCCAATCCTGAGCTGACCGAATGGGTCTTCACGCTGCGCGAGGGGGTCACCTTCCACAACGGCGCCACCCTCGACGCCAACGATGTGGTGCTCTCCTACGGTGTCCAGTGGGACGCGTCGCACCCGCTGCATGTCGGCCGTGACGGCAGCTTCTCGTACTTCCCTGGTCTCTTCGGCGGCTTCTTGAACGCTCCTGCCGAATAACGTCCTATCTCTCCTGGTGACAGCCGCGCGCCGGCGCGCGGCTGTCACCAGACCGTACCCGCCCCTCACTGTTCGAGTGAAGCTGACCCACCTTGATACGGTATATTGCCCAGCGAGCCTTCCTCGCCATCCCAGTTTTGATCGGGATTCTCTTTATCACCTTTGTTCTCAACCGTCTGATCCCCGGCGATCCCTGCCGTGCGATGCTGGGTGAGAAGGCCAGTGATGCGGTCTGCACGGCGTTTGCCAAACGCTATGGCCTCGACCAACCGCCGGTCGTCCAGTTCGGCTACTATCTGGGGCGTGTGCTTGCTGGGGATCTGGGCGAGTCCATGCGTTTCGGCCGCCCTGTGACAGAAATGCTGATGGAGCGGCTGCCTGTCACAATCGAGCTGGCGCTGCTCTCGCTTCTGGTCGCTACCTTCTTTGGCGTCATTCTGGGCGTGGTCGCCGCCCACTGGCAAAATTCACCGGTCGATGTATCGACGATGGTCCTGGCCAACCTGGGCGTCTCCGTGCCGATCTTTGTGCTGGGCCTGCTGGCCGCCTATCTTTTTGCAGTGCTGCTCAAAGAGAGCCCCTTCTCACTGCCCCCTTCAGGCAGGCTGACCGCCGGCGTGCGTGTGCAGCCGATCGCAGCTGTCTGGGGGCTGAACGAACTGGGTGGACCGCTGCGCGGGCTGCTCGACTTCTTTTCCCAGATGTACGTTCTCAACGGCCTCCTGACCCTCAACAGCAAACTTGTCGTCGACGCCGGCCGCCATCTGATTCTGCCTGTCCTCGTGCTCTCGACGGTCTCGATGTCGGTGATCGCCCGCATGACCCGTTCCAGCCTGCTCGAAGTGATGAACCTCGACTACATGCGCACAGCCCGTGCCAAAGGGCTGAACGAACGCCGCATCATCTTCCGCCACGCCATGCGCAACGCACTGCTCCCGGTCATCACCGTGATCGGCCTTTCGCTGGGCGGCCTGCTCAGCGGGGCTGTCCTGACCGAGACGATCTTCGGGCTGACCGGCGTCGGACGCACCATGTTTGATGCCATCTCCTCGCGCGACTATGGGGTGATCCAGGGCTTTACGCTGGTGATCGCCTTCACCTATGTGGTCGTCAATCTGCTGGTCGACATTTCATACGCCATTCTAGACCCACGCATTCGGCTGGGCTGACCGCTATCGGAGTGAGCCTCTATGAGCACATCTGCCGCGACCGCTTCGATCGAGCCAATTTTGAAGACCAGACCGCGCGGGCTCTGGCGAACTGCGCTGCGACGCCTCTTTCAACGTCGGTCAGCGCTGATCGGGATGGCGATCCTCCTCGCCCTGATCCTGGTAGCAGCGCTGGCCCCTACCCTCGCCACACACGACCCCACCCAGTCCTTGATCGGGGTCGAAGAGGTTACCAAACGGCAGCCTCCTTGCATCCATCTGTTTGGCTGCCCGCCCGACCAGCCACAGCACTTTTTTGGGCTGGACGGCAACGTGCGCGACCTTTACAGCCGAATCCTCTTCGGTGCCCGCCTCTCGCTGCTGGTCGGGATCGTCTCTGTCGGCTTTGCGATCGTGATCGGCTCGCTGCTGGGGGCGACCTCCGGCTATCTGGGGGGCTGGACCGACCACATCCTCATGGGGCTGATGGACATCATGCTGGCGTTTCCCAGCCTGATTTTGGCGATCGGCATCGTCACCGTGCTGGGTCCCGGCCTGATCAACACGCTGTTGGCGATCGGCATTGTCAGCATCCCTGTCTACGCGCGCATCATGCGCGCCAGCGTGCTCTCGATCAAACAGCAGGACTATGTCACCGCCGACCGATCGATCGGGGTTCCGACCCGGCGTATCCTCTTCGGCAACATTCTGCCCAACGCCTTGACCCCACTGGTCGTGCAGGGGACGCTAGGGATTGCCGTCTCCATCCTCGATGCGGCGGCCCTTTCGTTTCTTGGGCTGGGAGCTCAACCACCGACCCCGGAGTGGGGTTCGATGATCGGGCAGGAACGCAACCAGGTCTTCACTGCCCCACACCTGATCCTCTTTCCCGGCCTGGCCTTGATCCTGACCGTGCTCGCCTTCAATTTGCTGGGAGACGGTCTGCGCGACGCGCTGGACGTGCGCCAACGCGCCTAGCAGGTGCGCTG
>CAIOHJ010000319.1 GCA_903858085.1 uncultured Chloroflexota bacterium | reverse complement strand
GACGCTTTCGATCTGTGCCTGGATGGCCAGGATACGGCGCTCGATCTCTTGAATCCAAACCTCGATCTGCTGCAGGGTGCTGGTGATCTGGCTGGAAATTTGCTGGGCGCTGCTCTCTGCTGCGGTCGCCGCCCGCTCCAGATATTGCTGAATCTGCTGCGCCATGCGCCGAATCTGATTGACGGGCGTTGCGATGGCGTCCAGCACCTGGCTGGCACGCCGACCAAAGGCATCGATGGCGGGCTGCACGAAGACGGCATCCGCTGCATTCAGATCGAGGACACGCGTGAGCGTCTGGCTCAGCTCAGTGACGTCATTGGCAAGCAGAAACTCCAACGTCGTGCGCGCCTGCCGGAGCGCACCCAGGTCGGGCAACAACGACGCTTCTGCCTCCTCTGCCAGCGCGCTGACCAATTCATGCTCCCCCTCCCCCAGCAGTTCGATCTGGTCGAGCAGCAGGCTGTAGCGGGCGGCCAGGCCGCTGCTGTAGCCGTCGGCATCCTCCGTCTCCTGGCAGAGCGCGATCGCCCGCTCGACGGCCACCAGCGGCAGGCGTTCGTCCAGCCGCTCGACCTGCTGTAGGTAAATTTCCTGCAGCGACTGCGCCGTGAAACTGGCCAGCTTGTCCGCGTCGCTCAGGGTGGCGACCAGCGCATTGAGTGTGTTGAGCAGGACATCGAGCAGGCGCAGCGGGGTGGCCGCACCCGCCTGAGCCAGTTGGTTGAACGGTGCCTCCAGCCCAGACAGATCAAACAGTTCCTGGCCGAAGGAACCGTCCGCTAAGTTGAAGGATGGGCTTGTAAACATGGGCACGATGGCCGCCGTGATCTGGCTGGCCGCTTCGCTGATCCGGAAGGTCGGTTTCGGCAAGGGTGCCAGCAGGCTGCCCTCGATCTCTTCGAGCAGGCTGGCGGCATGAATCGATTGGATCCGCGCCAATGGCTCGGTGATCTGCTCCAGCAGCCTCGCTTTGGTCAAAGTTGGCGGCAGCGATGGCAATGCATCGATCTGGATTCCCGGCAGTTCGTCCATGGCAAAGGTGTCCGTGAAGCGGTCGATTTCCAACCGGTCGAACACCTCGAAGCCCAGCGCATCGAGTGAGATCGCCTCATTAAAACCGTCGAGTAGACTATCTTTCTGCGCCCGGCCGGGCAGCGCATCGATCAAACTAGACATAGGGAATTCACTCCAGAGTACGGGTCTGCGTCACGCGCCCAAAATTTTCTTCATCCCATCCATCGCACTCAGCAGACCCCCGGAGGCGCTGCGCACCGGTTCGAGTGCACCCTGCAGCGGCACGAATGGGTTGGTCAACTCAGGCGCAGAGCCGAGCAGCAACTCGTCGGGCAATGTCGCCAGGTCGAGCATCTGTTTGGCATTCAACTTGACCTTTTGGTCGATCAGCTTCGTATTCAGCCCCGGCTTGGGGGGGGGGACATACTCGGTGATGATCAGCACATAGCTGAACTGCTCCGGCGCATCGGCGGCCTGCGTCACGTCGAGCCGATCGAGGGTGACTCTGCCCGCATACGCCCCGCTGGTGATGTCGGCCACGAAATCGACCGGGCTTCGCTTCAGATAGAGATCGCGCAGCCGTGCCAGGCTCTCCTGTGCTTTCGGCCCGTAGAAGATGCCTTCAATCTGTAGCCGCACTGAGTCGCGCCCCAGGTTTTGCACCAGATTGCCCGCCTGACCTGGGATGCGGTGGTAGACAAAAGCTGCCTGCTCCAGGGTGACAATGCGATGCACCCGTGGGAACTGCACGCCGCCCAATTCAATTGCCATGTCTCTCTATGCTCCGTAGTATCGGTGATATTCACGCGTGATCTCACGCGCAAGCGCGTCCATCAAGTCGTCCACCTGGGGGTGCGTTGTGTAGACCGGTGGGATCGCCGCGTTCGGCGCAGCGGCCTGTCCGCTTTGACCGTGTGGTGCGTACGCTGCCGGCGCTGTGCTGGCCGGCAGCGCGACGGGCGACAACGCAGCGGCAGTGCCTTCCCTGCCTGACCCTGCCGTCAGGCTCGTGGCACCCTCCGTCGG
>CAIOHJ010000318.1 GCA_903858085.1 uncultured Chloroflexota bacterium | reverse complement strand
CTACGAACAGCCCGCCCTCCAGCCACCCGGCCTGAGGACACACCAAGGCGGGCGAAGTGTCCCTTCGCCCTACAAACAGCCCGCCCTCCAGCCACCCCGCCTGAGGACACACCAAAGAGGGCGAAGTGTCCCTTCGCCCTACAAACAGCCTGTCCTCCAGCCACCCGGCCTGAGGACACACCAAAGAGGGCGAAGTGCCCCTTCGCCCTACAAAGATCCCGTCCTCCAGCCACCCGGCCTGAGGACACACCAAAGAGGGCGAAGTGTCCCTTCACAAACAGCCCGTCCTACAGCCACCCTGCCCTGTGACACGGACCCGACCTCCAGCAGCACCTGACCACATGGAACTGGCGCTCCGACGCCGGGTGCGCAAACGCGATGACCCCTCCCCAGCTTCGCCGAGCGCGTCGCCCACCGGGCCGGTTTGGATCGCAGTTGTATCCATGACCGCCACTATGCCATCGCTGCGTTGGTCAACCAAATCAAGTAGATTGTTTTATGGCGACTTCTAAGGAGGCAGCAGGTGTCTCAAGGGAGAGCTCAGAAATTTGCCTGGCCCAGATAGGCGTCTTGAATCTCCGGGCTGTGCAGCAGCTCTGCCGCGTTGCCCTCCAGCACTATCCGGCCATTTTGTAGGACATAACCGCGGTGTGCGATCTGCAGGGCAAGATTGGCGTTCTGTTCGACCATCAAGACGGTGATGCCCTGCCGGTTGATCGTCTGGATGGTTTCCAGGACCCGATCGACAAAGAGAGGGGACAGCCCCATCGTCGGCTCGTCCATCACAATCAGCCGGGGTCGGCTCATCAGGGCGCGGCCAAAGGCCAACATCTGTTGTTCGCCGCCGCTGAGGCTCCCTCCGCGTGCGTGCAGGCGATCCTTCAGCCTGGGAAACAGGGCCAGGATCCGTTCGTAGTCGGTGTGGATGGCGTCGGTGGCTGGGTGCCAGAAGGTTGCCCAACCGCTGCGCTGGTAGGCGCCCATGAGCAGGTTTTCCTGCACGGTCATCTGGGCAAAGATGCGTCGGGATTCTGGCACCGAGGCAATGCCCTGGCGGATGATGCGCGGGGTCGGCCAACCGGTGACGTTGACTCCGTCCAGCGTCACCGTGCCCTGGCGTGGTTTGAGCAGCCCCAAAATTACTTTCATCGTCGTACTTTTGCCGCTGGCATTTCCGCCCAGCAGGCAGACGATCTCGCCAGGGTGGAGCTGCAGGTTGAGGTCGAAATGGACCTGGACTGCGCCGTAGTAGCTGTCGAGTTTTTGGAGCTGGAGCAGGGGGCGCTGTGCTGTCGGTATAGGAACTGGGGCGGTTGTGTTCATCGATTTGTCGTCGTGCCTTTGGATTGAAACTGGGTATCCGCAGAAAAACGGGGCCCATTGGGGTGGGGTGCAGGGTGTCCTAGGTAGGCTTCGACCACGTTGGGGTCGTTGCGCACATCGTGGGGCTTGCCCTCGGCGATTTTTTGACCGTTGTCCATTACGATCACCCGATCTGAGAGTTCCATCACGAGGGACAGTTTGTGTTCGATCAACAGAATGGTCAAATTGCGCGCCTGCAGTGTCCGAATAAATGCCAGCACCTCAGCGGTTTCTGTGGGGTTCATTCCTGCTGTCGGTTCATCGAGCAGCAGGATGCGCGGCTGGGAGGCGAGGGCGCGTGCCATTTCGAGGCGGCGGCGATTGGCGTAGGAGAGGCTGTAGGCTGGCTGTTGCAGCCGTGGCAGCAGCCGTTCCCCAAAGAGGGAGAGGATTTCCAGCGCCTGCTGGCGAAGCCGTGCCTCTTCTGCGGCCACGGCGGGAGAGGGCCACAGTGCCAGCAGGAGCTCACGCACCAACTCGATGAAGGGCAGGCCACGTTGGGCGGCCTGGCGTCGCGAATGGGCTCCGATCAGCACATTCTCCAGCACGCTCATGTTGCCGAAGACGCGGCCGTGCTGGAAGGTGCGTGCGATCCCGCGTTCGACAAACTGGTCGACGCGCAATCCGGTGAGCACTCTTCCGTCCAGGAGAATGGTGCCAGAGGAAGGCTGGTCCAGCCCTGTGATCAGGTTGAAGAGGGTGGTTTTGCCGGCGCCGTTGGGGCCGATCAGGCTGACAGTTTCACCGGCGTGCAGCTCAAAACTGACGTGGTCGACCGCCAGCACACCGCCGAAGTTGCGTGAAAGGGCGTTGAGTTCGAGCAGCGGCGCCATATCAAACGGTTCCTAGCAATCCTTGTGGGCGGAAGCGGATCAACAAAAGCAGGGTCAGCCCGTAGACCAGGTAGCGGTAGTCGACCAGGACCCGAAAGAATTCAGGCAGTGAAATCAGGGCGACTGCCCCCACCACGGCGCCGATCAGATTGCCCATGCCGCCGAGAATCACCATGGTCAGCCCCAAAATCGAGATGGTATTGGTGAAGCTTTCGTGGTTGATGTAGCTGTACATATGGCCGGTGAAAGCGCCAGTCATTCCTGCAATCAAGGTGCTGCTGGCAAAGACCAAGGTTTTGTAACGGTTCAGGTTGATGCCATAGCTCTGTGCGGCGATGTCGTCGTCGCGCAGCGCCCGCCAGGTGCGTCCGAGGGGGGAGTGGACCAACCGCCATTGAAGCAGTGCGGCAATCCCCAACAAGGCCAGGGCATACCAGTAGACATCCTGGATGCGAACCGCTTCTCGTCCGAAGAAGGAAGGCGGGGGCAGGTTGGAGATTCCCATCACGCCGTTGGTCAACCAATCCCAGTTGAGGATCATCTGATTGACGATCTCGCCGATGCCGAGGGTGGCGATGGCGACGTAGTGGGCGCGCAGCCGAAAGGCGGGCAGCACGAGCAAGGTGCCGAGAAGGGCGGTGAGGATGGCTGCTGCTGGCAGGGCTACGGTGAACGGAAGGCCCAGGCGCTGGGTCAGCAGAGCGGAAGCGTAGGCGCCGATGGCGACAAAGCCGGCGTGCCCCAGCGAAGTCTGGCCTGCTGTCCCGGTCGCCAGGGTGATACTCAGCGCGATCATGCTGAACAGCCAGGCGTTGGTCAGCACCTGCAGCACATAGGGGTTGGCGACGAAGAGTGGAAGCAGCAACGCAGCCCCGGCTGCTGTGGCGATTGCCCAGGGTGGCACAGGAATGGGTTTGCTGTTGGGCACGAATGTGCCGGTCAGCGGTTCTGGCGGGGCCTGTCTCTGGCGGCTGAAGAGACCTTGGGGGCGGAGCAGCAGGACCAGGATCAAAATGGCGTAGGCGAACAGATTGCGGTAGGTCGCGCCGAAAAGAGAGACCCCGTAGCTCTCGATCAGGCCCAGGAGCAGCCCGCCCAGCACGGCGCCAGGCACGTTGCCCAGCCCGCCCAGCAGGTTGGCGGCAAACCCTTTCAACCCTGCCTGAAAGCTCATGGTCGGGTAGACAGTGCTGAAATAGATGCCGACCAGCATCCCGGCAATCCCACCCAGGATCGAGGCGACAGCAAAGGCGGTCTGGTTGACTGCGTTGACATTGACCCCCATCTGCTGGGCTGCATCGCGATCCTGGGCGGTGGCGCGCAAGGCCCAGCCCAGCTTGGTATAGCGCAGAAACAGGTACAAAACAGCTGCTGAGCCGATGCCTGTGGCTGCGATCAGCAGATCGATCACCCCGATGCTGACGCCACCGATGGGAAAGCGGGTGTTGGGGAGCGGGCTGGGAAAAGATTGGGGGGCTCGGGTAAAGGTCAGCTGGATCAGCTGGTCCAGCACGAAGCTGATGCCGATGGTGGCCAGCAGCGGGGCGATGCGAGCCGAGTTTTGCAACGAACGCAGCCCCATCCGTTCGATCAACATTCCCAGCAGCCCGCAGACGACGATGACGACCCCGAAGGCAGCGGGCAGCGGCAGGCCCAGGCGCGTCACGCAGACCCAGCCCACATAGGCGCCCACCATATAGACCGAGCCATGTGCAAAGTTGATCAAATTGCCGACGCCGAAGATGATAGCCAATCCGACTGCAGTCAGGGCGTAGATGTTGCCGATCACCAGCCCGTTGACCGTCTGGTCAAAAAAAGTACGCAGAAAGTCTTCCATAAAGCCCCATTGGGTCCTTTCCAACAACAGCCTAGGCGTGCGGGTTGTGCTCAACTGCCTGGCGCAGGGCATGCAAATTGGCCTCTGGTGCCTCCAGATCGACCCCGCAGCCAGGTGTGAGCAGGAAGTGTCGTTCCCCGCTCGCCTGCAAGGCGGTCCGGGCTTCTGCAAGCACCTCGGCGGGGGTCCCGTGCTGCAAGGCGCCCAGTTCGTCGACTCCCCCCATCAGGGCCAGGGAGGTACGGGTGCGGGCCTCGTCCAGAGTCGGGTTGTGCTGGCCCACAGACGCCCAGTTGATGGCATGGACCGGATAGCTGGCCACCTGGTCGAAATAGGCAGTGGGGCCACACAAATGGAACAAGTTGAAGGGGGCACCTTGAACTGCCTGCAAAACCTGCAGGTCGTAGGGCTTGCCGAACTCGGCATACTCTGCTTCGGAGAGAATGCCCTGGCGCGCCAGTTTGACAACAGCAAAGAAAATGCCGCTGGCCCCCGCATCGATCGTGGCGGCGGCATAGTTTGCCAGGGTGGTCGCAATCGCCGCCAGGGCTGTGTGGACCCCGGCTGGGTTTTCGTCGATGGCGCGGCGCAGGCCATCGTACTGTCCTTGCACGGCAGCGGCGACCGAGTGTACCGCTGGCCGTGAAAGCAGAAAGCCCAGCACAGACAGCGGTGTAAAGACAGTCTGGACAAAGTGGGCGCCGCCGATCCCAGCCTGGATGCGTTGGACAAGTTCCAACTGTTCGGCGAAGACGCCTTCTGTTGGCGGGACGGGCACGATCTGCGCCAGATCCTGCGGCGAGGACAGCGGTCCATCGACCCAGGCAGGCAGCACCGAATCGTAACGGCTGTAGTCGTAACGATTTCCCCAGGCTTCGGCGTAATAGGTTGCGCGCGGGTTGACCTTGAGCCAGTCCCAGTCGAACTGTTCAAAGTGTTGGAGGCTTGCGCTGGCCAGACTCTCCGGAGACAATTCTTCGGGGATAAAATGTCGCCAGGCTGAGACGGGCACCCGGTCTCCTGTTTCACCGCGCAGCGCTGCGTCTACCCGTTCGCGTTTGCTCCATCCGTTCATTGTCGTTTCCTTGCTTGAGGTCCAGCCGCCGGGCAGATACGCCCGGCGGCTGGACAGGCTTGTTTTTGTGATGACCTACTGCGCGCCTGGCTGGCTGCCGTCCCACAGGACGAACTCACCGCCTACCACCTGCAGCTGTACAAAAGTGGGGTCGATCACGCGCTGTGTTTCCAGGTCGAAATTGGCCGTCCCATAGATCACGCTGGGAACGTCTTTCAGCTGTGGCAACGCATCATGGACGCCCTGGCGTGTGGGTCCACCAATTTCGATTGCTTTGGCGATCAGCTGGAGGGTGTCGTAGGCATGGATTGCGAAGAAGTCTGGGGTTTCGTTGTATTTGGCCACGTAGGCGTCGACCACTGTTTTGACCTGCGGTCGCGTATCTGACGGCAGGAACTGGCTTTCGGTGTAGACGCCCTCCACTGCATCCCCGCCCAGTTTCAGAAAATCTGGTGACAGCAGCGAGCCTGT
>CAIOHJ010000317.1 GCA_903858085.1 uncultured Chloroflexota bacterium | reverse complement strand
CTACAGCCCCACCTTGCTGCTCCACTGTTTTGTCGACGCAGGAATTCCGCCGGGCGTGGTCAACCTGGTCACCGGCCAGAAAGAGACCGGCCGTGCCTTGGTCGAGCACCCAGATGTGGATGGGATCACCTTTACCGGCAGTTATGCAGTGGGGATGGAAATCTATGCCCGCTGTGCGCGCGGGCTGCGGCCTGTGATTACAGAGATGGGCGGCAAAAATCCAGCGATCGTAGGCCGCACTGCCGACCTGGAGCTGGCTGCTCAGGGAATTGTGCGGGCTGCCTTTGGGTTGACCGGCCAAAAGTGTTCGGCTTGCTCGCGTGTCTATGTCCATGCCAGCCTGCAAGAGGCGCTGTTGGAGCGGATGGTGGTGCTGGCCGAGCAGATTCGTGTGGGCGACCCCACCCAGGTGGAACATTGGATCGGGCCGGTGATCAACCGGCGGGCCTACGAGAACTACCAGCGTTTTTGTGCAGACCTGGCTGCGTGTGGGCGTCTGCTCACCGGCGGCAGGACGCTCGACCCACGCGGCTACTATGTTGCACCGACGATCGTCGCCGACCTCCCAGAGACCCATGCCCTTTGGCGTCAGGAGCTCTTTCTGCCCATCGTCGTGGTGGCTGGGTTTGAGGAGTTTGAAGAGGCCTTGCGCCGTGCCAACGCCGTAGAGTTTGGGCTGACCGCCGGCTGTTACACGCGCGACCGTGCGGAAGCCCAACGCTTTTTCGCCGAGATGGAGGCTGGGGTGCTCTATCTCAACCGTGCCACCAGCGCGACGACCGGGGCCTGGCCTGGCTACCAGCCCTTCGGTGGCTGGAAAGGCAGCAGCAACACCCACAAAGGCGCCGGCGGCCCTTACTATCTGCAGCAGTATCTGCGCGAACAGAGCCAGACTCTGGTCCGCCATCCAGGAGATGGGCTTGGCGATTTTTGAACGACTTTGCCTGTCGGTGTGCTGCAGCCAAAAGAAGTGGGTGGTAGCGAAATGAGTGGGAGCCCTGCTGTCCAGGCTGAATTTACAGGCCAGTCTGAACGTGTTATAAAGAAATGCCAATGCACGGTGCGTGCTCCAACGCCAGCCGATCGGAAACGAGTCTATGCGGATCTTGTTTTGCGGACAGACCTACTATCGAAGAGACAACGGCCAGGGCGTTTTTATGATCCGGTTGGCAGAGGGGCTTGCGGCGGCCGGCCACGATGTGATGGCGCTGGTTCCGTCGGAAAAAGGCTTGCCAAACCGGGAAGTGGTTGCAGGGGTCATTGTCCAGAGCGTCTCCGCCCTGCATATCGGCCACAACCTCAACATCACAGCCTTCAGTGACAGCCTGGTCGAGTCGGCCATCGGTGAGTTCCGCCCCGACATTGTGCATCTTCAGGACCATCTCTTTCTCAGCCGGACTGTCCTGCGGCTGGCGCGCAAGCACCACCTGCGTGTGGTCGGGACCAACCATTTTTTGCCCAACAACTGGTCGAACAACCTCTACATTCCGCGCAGTGTACAGGGGGTTGTGCACAGGGCGATGTGGCACAACATGCTGGAGGTCTTCAACCAACTGGACGCGGCCACCACACCGACCGAGACGGCGGTCTCGATTTTGCGCAAGCAGGATATTCGCATCCCGGTCAAGGCGATTTCTTGTGGGGTCAACCAAGAAGAGTTCTACCCGCGGCCCACTCTCGACCCGACGAGCATGCGCAGCCGCTACCAGCTGGCGTTCGATCGCGCCGTGCTGTTGTATGTCGGTCGAGTGGACCGCGAGAAGGGGCTGGACGATCTGGTCGACGCTGCGGAGCTGTTGGCGGACGAACCGGTTCAGTTTGCGATCGTCGGCAAAGGGATGTATCGT
>CAIOHJ010000316.1 GCA_903858085.1 uncultured Chloroflexota bacterium | reverse complement strand
TCGGCTGGGGCCCGGGCAAATCTATGACAGCAACCGGCCGGCGCTGGCGGCTGCGGTGGAGGCGGCGGGCGGGGTGGTCGTCGATCTGGGCATGGTGGGCGACACGCGGGCTGCGCTGGCGGAGGCAGTCGAGCGGGGGGTCGAAGAGGCAGATCTGCTGCTGACCTCGGGAGGGGTGTCGCTCGGGGAGCTGGATCTGCTCAAACCGCTGTTGGGCGAGCTGGGGGTCGTTCATTTTGGGCGTTTGCGTATGAAACCGGGCAAGCCCTGCACCTTTGCCACGGTGGAGCGGGGTGGGCGTCGGCGGTTGGTTTTTGCGTTGCCGGGCAACCCGGCCAGCAGCCTGGTCACATTTTACCTCTTGGGGGTGCCGGCGCTCCGTCGGCTGGCGGGGTGGGCGCATCCGCAGCTGGTGCGGGTGCAGGTCTGTCTGGAGGAAGCGCTGCGGCTGGACCCGGAGCGGCCCGAGTACCATCGTGTTGTGGTGCGTTGGGAGGCCAGCCGGCCGGGGGGGCTGGTGGCGGCCAGCACAGGCAACCAGGCGAGCAGTCGGCTGCTCAGTTTGCGTTCGGCCAATGCGCTGCTTGAGCTGCCGCGCGGCGAGGGGCTGCTGGCGGCAGGGAGCAGTGTGTCGGCGCTTTTGATCGGCGATTTGGTATCTTTTCCGTCGTTGGAGGGGTAGACACAGGAGGAGCGATGGCGGCACTGACCCATCTGGATGCAGCGGGCCATGCTGCGATGGTTGATGTTGGCGACAAAGCGGTGACGGTGCGTGTGGCGGTGGCGGCGGGTGAAGTGCGGATGGCGCCAGCCACACTGGCTGTGTTGCGTGCTGGAACGGCGCCGAAGGGGGATGTGCTGGCTGCGGCCCGCATCGCTGGCATCATGGCTGCCAAACGGACGCCGGAGCTGATCCCGCTCTGCCACGCGCTGTTGCTGACCCACGTCGGGGTTGACTTTGTGCTCGACGAAGGGGAGAGCCGGGTTCAGATCGAGGCGACGGTGCGTTGCAAAGGGCAGACGGGGGTGGAGATGGAGGCGTTGACTGCGGTCAGTGTGGCTGCACTCACCCTCTACGACATGGTGAAGGCCATCGACAAAGAGATGGTGATCGGGGCCATTTGTCTGCTGGAGAAGCGGGGGGGGCAGTCAGGGGAGTGGCGGCGCGGCGAAGGGCCGTGATCGGCGCTCAAAAAATGTAGAGCGAACACTGTGGGCGCTGAGCATTGGAAGCAGGAGGAGCATGCAAATTCGGGTACGGCTTTTTGCCACACTGCGTCAGCAGGCGGGCTGGGCGCAGCAGCGGTTGGAAGTGCCAGAGGGGGCCACGCTGGACGATGCGTTGGCGGCGATCGACAGTGCTTACCCGTTGTTGGCGATTGGGCGGCGCACCTTTTATGCGGCGGTCAACCAAGAGTATGCCCAAGGGGAGCAGCCTTTGTGTGAGGGGGACGAAGTTGCGCTTTTTCCCCCGGTCTCTGGGGGGGGCTCTGTTGCAGAAAAGGAGGGGTCGATGAAGCTGTTCGAGATTACGGTGCAGCCGTTGTCTTTGGACGAGGTGGCCCGGCGGGTTGTCCGGCCTGACTGCGGTGCGGTAGCGACCTTTGCGGGGGTGGTGCGTGGATCCACTGCGACGCAGGAGGGGGTGCGGGGGACAGATTTTCTGAACTACGAGGCGTACACCGAGATGGCGGAGGTTCTGCTGGCGCGCATTGCTGCCGAACTTCAGGTGCGGTGGCCCAAAGTGGTGGCGGTGAGCATCGTGCACCGGGTGGGCCGTCTGGAGATCGGTGAACCCAGCGTGGTGATTGCGGTAGCGACCCCGCACCGTGGAGACGGCTGTTTTGAAGCGTGCCAGTATGCCATTGAACGGCTCAAGGCGATCGTGCCGATCTGGAAAGAAGAGAACTGGGCAGACGGGCAGGTCTGGGTAGAGGGGCCATGTCAGCCGGAGCTGGCCAGCCACCTGGGGCTGCCGGGAGCTTTGTAGCGCGGCGGGTCTTTTTTAAGGGGAGGCAACCCCCAAAATTTCTTCGACCGCCACATCGTAGCACTCGGCAAGCAGGGTCAGTTCGTCCAGGGTGGGGCAGCGGCTGCCAAATTCGACGTCGTAGAGGAGCTGTTGGGGGAGGCCGGTGCGCTGGCGCACAGTTTCGTAGTTGAGCCCATGCAGGGCGCGCAGGCGGCGCAGGGTCTGGCTGATCTGTTGGCGGGCTGCCTGGCGAATTTCGAACCGCACAGCTTCCCAGTTGTGCAGCTCTGTCGGCGGGACGGGGGGCTGGGGCCTGGGCTGGCGCAGGCGGTCGAGCCAGGAAGGTTGGTTCATGGCTGTGTGTTTTGCACGTGGAGGGTCAGTGACAGCGGCGGGGAGGCGACAGTGCCACCGGAGCCGCTGCTGGCGGCAAAGAGTGTGTAGAGAAGGCTCTGGGGGGGGCTGTCGGCGGGGAGGTTGACCCGCAGCAGCACCGAGGCCGTGTTGCCGGGGCCGACATCGGCGAAGAAGAGTTCTCGGTCGGCGCAGACCCCATCGGGTCGGCAGAGCTGGGCGGGCAGTGCGCCCGGCTGGACAAGGGTGGCGACCAGCGTATCGGGGGCATCGCCGCTGTTGGTCATCCACAGGCCGAGTTCGCAGGGCTGTCCAGGGGTGCAGGTCACTTCTGTCCCTGCGCTGGGGGCCAGCAGGACGGCATAGCGCACGGTGGGAGCGGGAACCGTCGGCGGGAGCGTCGGCGGGAGCGGGGTCCAGGTGGGGGTGTAGACCGGTTCGGGGGTAAAACTGGGTGTCGGCGTGATGGTCGGGGTGGGTGCCAGGTAGGCAACGGTTGTGGTATAGACCTGGGCGCTGCCGTCGGCGTGGATGACCAGCAGGGTGAAGAGCTGGTCGGCATCGTCGATGCACTCCTCGCGTTCTCCCCGTCCGTTCATCGGCAAATTTTCGTAATAGACCTCGCGCACGTTCAGGACGTTCCAGCGCACGAAGGTGCACTGGCCTTTTTGCAGGGCCGCTGAATCGGGTGCAAAGACGACCACCGGGGTCCCCAGGGGGGGGAGCGTCGGTGTGGGGGGGGGAGGGGGCAGGTTGGCCAGGGGGGTGGAGGTAGGCAGGTCAAAGATTGGCGTCGGGCGTCGGGTGGGGATCGGCGCGGCGACATCGATCAGGGGGGCTGCTGGCTGCGGTGTTGGGACGCTGGGGAGGGGTGGCACCACGACCAGCGGGGTGGGTGTCACGGCGGCTGGGAACTGCTGGGTGGAACCGAGCGGCAGGGGCGTTGTGGGGGGGGGGCCTGCGGCAGGGCTTGTCAGGAAGGGTGCTGTCGGGGCATTGGCGAGCGGGTCCAAGATGGGGGCTGGGGTGGCGGTCTGTACGATGAAGACAGCCGGGTTGACGGCGCTGACGGTGTTGACGCTGCCGCTGTTGGGGGGGCGGACGATCAAATTGCGGCTGATCCACTGCCAGCCGGTGTAGCTGGCCACGAGGCCGGCGCAGAGAAAGACGCTGGCGAAGACCAGCATGGCGCCGAGCCAGGCGCCGCTGCGGCGGCTGCTCGGGGCCATGCTGGTCTCGGAGAGCAGATCGACAGGCAACCCGCTCTCTGGCTGCCAGCTCTGTTCGGCTGTGGCCAGGTGTGGAACGAAGGGGATGGCTGGATGGGGATTGGCTGCTGCCTGCTGAAAGCGTGGGCAGAGAGAATGCTGGGCGGTCAAGCAGTAGGTAGCCTGGTCGCCCAGGGTGATTAGCGTATGGTTGTGGAAAGCCAGGCATTCGTTTTCGAAGCTGGGGTAGGGGATCGGTGGTTGGTGGCGGTGGCTGTTTTGCCCCAGGTGGGGACAGAGCGGTGCGGGTGGGGGATTGGATGCCATTTAGTGGCTCCTGTCGAGCAATGTTTGGGCCAGGGTAAGCCCTTCTTCACGGGTGGTGATCTCGCCGGCGGCCTGGGCTTCGCGCAGCTGTTCGAGCAACGTGCCGACCTGTCGGCCGGGGGGCAGCTGAAAATGGTGCATCAGCAGATGGCCGTCGACCAGGGGGGTGCGCACCTGTGCCAGCCCATCTGTGGCCAGCCCGTAGGCGACGAGATCGGTGATGTGGCGCACGTAGGCACTCCATGCGGGGGGGGGGGAGTCAGGGTAGATGGCCTGGTAGTCGGCCAGGGCCAGGAGCAGTGTGCTGATAGCAGCTGGCAGGCCGGTCAGCTGGGTCAGGCTGCCGCCACTGCAGCTATGAAAAAAGCGATAGCAGGCGCGGCGGCTGACGGGCTCGTTGGGGAAAGCGCTGTGGAGCAGGTGGGGGCGCATGTGGTTGTGCACCACCGTCTGCAGCAAGGCGATTTCTGGCCGGCTGAACTTGAGAAGATCCAGGCGGCGGGTGGCAAGTTGTGCGCCGGCCTCTTCGTGGCCGAAAAAGCGGTAGCGTCTGCTGCCGTCTGCCAGGATTTCTTGGGTGCGGGTAGGGGGTTTGCCCACGTCGTGCCAGAGGGCGCACCAGGGCAGCCAGTCGATCGGCCGGCGTTCGGCGGCGATCGGTTCGAGCAGGTGGCGGCGCAGGCTGGGCAGGTAGGGGGTCAGCGCAGCGGCGATGGCGGTGCCGGCGGTGCCGAGGATGTTGAGGGGGCTGTGGCCGGAGACCCAGTCGCGCAGCTGCACGGCCCTGTGCAGGGTGCGCAGCGTATGTTCGTAGACATCGACGTCGTGGGGAGGGCTCTGTTCGACGCCGGCCAGATCGGCCACTTCGGGCAGCACCCGCTGCAGGAGCCGGTAGTGGTGCAGCAGCTGGAGGGAGCGGTCGGGATCGGTCCCGGCAAAGATCTTCCAGAGTTCATCGCGCACCCGTTCCGGGCTGATCAGCCGGATGCTGTCGGGGATGGTGCGGAGCTGGAGGTCGGTGGGTTCGTCGATTGTGAACC